>JAAYSI010000311.1 GCA_012524045.1 Peptococcaceae bacterium
ATAATTAGCTCAGCATGCAAATTATGCAAAATACTCTCGTTACTAAGAGACCGTTATTTGAAATAGTTGTATAAAAAATGGGATGCCATCTACTTTTCTTTTTCCTACAATAAATTGACGCTATCTACTATATGGAGCTTACTTTACAAAAATTAAACCCCATGGTATAATCAGTCTAAATTATATGCAAGAGGGGTGAAGTGTTGGTATTTTCATCAATTACATTCCTGTACTATTTCCTTCCTATAGTGGTAGTACTATATTTTATTACACCCATGCCAAATGGTTCTCCAAAATTACGAAATATTACTTTACTTGTGGCAAGCATTGTGTTTTATGGATGGGGAGAACCAATATACCTTCTGCTTATGGTAGCAGAAATTTTTATTTTATGGTTCTTTGGGCTTAAAATTGATAAATATAGAGGAAAATTTAAATCCAAGTTATTTTTAATTCTTTCACTGGTTGTAGGGTTAGGAATTCTAGGATTTTTTAAGTATGCGGATTTTTTCTTATATAATGTTAATAGATTCACTCATATAAATATTCCATTATTAAGACTTGCTCTTCCTATTGGAATTAGTTTTTATACATTTCAAACATTATCCTATTCAATTGATTTATATTGGGGTAAAACTAAAGTACAAAAAAATCCTTTGGATTTTGCAACCTATGTGATGCTATTTCCTCAACTAATAGCCGGTCCAATTGTGCGTTACGTCGATGTAGCGGCTAAACTGAAAACCAGAGAACATACTCTTGAGCGTTTCTCATCCGGTTCAAGACGTTTTATTGTCGGTCTTGCAAAAAAAGTTCTCATATCCAACCTGATGGGGGAATTGGCTCAAATAATGTATCAAAGCCAAGAGTCCAGTATGTTGGGTGCATGGATGTATATTATAGCATATACTTTACATATTTATTTTGACTTTTCTGCATATTCAGATATGGCCATAGGTATGGGCCGTATGTTTGGATTTAACTTTTTGGAAAATTTTAACTATCCTTACACTGCAAAAAGCATAACGGAATTTTGGCGTAAATGGCATATATCCCTCTCATCATGGTTCCGTGATTATGTATATATACCACTTGGCGGTAATCGCACGAGTAGGTCAAGGTTTATATTTAATATACTTTTTGTATGGTTTTTGACAGGTTTTTGGCATGGAGCGGGCTGGAATTTTATTTTTTGGGGACTGTACTACGGGATGCTTCTTCTTATAGAAAAGTTTTTCTTAGAGAAGCTACTCAACAAAGCATCTAAATGGCTAAAGCACATCTATGTTATGCTTATAGTAATGGTGGGTTGGGTATTTTTTGACACCCCAAACCTACTAATGGCTAAAAATACACTTGCAAAAATGTTTGGTTTTGGTGCAGATATGATTGCAGGTGAAGAATCCCTGTATTACCTGCGCAGCTATCTGGTTCTTTTCATCATTGCCATAATTGGCTCTACACCATTTCCCAAACGAATTGCTGCTAAATTTGAAAGTATGAAAGCAATGGTAATAATTGAACCTTTATATATCGCTGCATTATTGATTATTTCTACTGCTTTTCTTGTAGACGGTTCATTTAATCCTTTTATTTATTTTAGATTTTAGGGAGGTGTGAGTATTTGAGTTATTATGAGAAAAATATAACAATTAAATCTTTTTTAACTCTCCTGCTAATTGTGGTAATTATTGGTGGTTTATACATATTAAATTTAATTAATAAGCCCCCTGAAGTTTTAAAAAGTGAACGTCGTACACCTTCATCACTGCCTAATTTAACTTTGCAAAATATTTTATCTGCAAAGTATATGGATGAATTTGAAAACTTTGCTGCTGACAATTTTGTATTTCGTGATAAATTTCGAACTGTAAAAGCAGCTGCTGTATTTTACTTGTTCCAACAGACAGATAAGTCTGGGTTATATTATGACGATTTAGTTGGTCTGGGGAAGTTCGAGCAATTAAACGAAAAGTCACTTCGTGAAGTTGCAGCCAAAATAAAAAAAATTTCTACTGGACTTAAAGGGATGAATATTTATTATTCTTTTATTCCGGACAAGGATATTTATGCCGAAAAAAATTACCCTGGTTTTGATGTCAACATGGCTCTGACAATACTGTCAAATGAACTGCAAGAAATGACTTTAATTGACCTAACAGATACTCTCTCGGCCAAAGACTTTTATAAAACGGATTTTCATTGGAACCAAGTGAAGTTAGAAAACGTTGTATTTAAGATGGGTGAAATTATGGGGTTTAATATTGATATCAGTTCATTTAACCCTGTTAAAGCAGGAGAGTTTCAGGGTGTATATTCCGGTCAACTGGCATTACCATTCTATAATGATGAAATGATATACTTAGTACCTAATGACCCTGTGTCTATATATTATCTGGATGAGAAATCTCTTAAATTCCAACAGGGTGATATTTATGACATAAAAGCATTTAACGGGCAGGATCCATATGATATTTTCCTACGGGGAGTTCAACCTCTTATTGTTTTAGAAAACCCTAATTCTGCAACGTCCCGTGAGCTATATTTATTTCGGGATTCATTTTCATCTAGCCTTGCCCCGTTATTGACTTCGGCATATCGGAAAATAACACTGATTGATTTGCGGTATATTGATTTTTCATATTTATTAGATTATATTTCTTTTAAGGAAGGATCAGATATAATGTTTTTATATAGTTCGCTAATATTAAATAATCCGTGGGATTTGCGTATTAGGTAAATTTGCGTATAGGTATAAATATATATTTTACTAAAGGACATATAAAAAGAGGGAGGTAAACTATGATTAGAAGATTAATTTATTTTTCATTTTTGGTGGTAATTTTGTTTGTTGCAAGTACAGCATGTACAACACAAACCCCACCTCAGCCGGAAGCAAGCCAGAGTCCTAAAAGGGAGGAGTCCTTTGAGCCAACAATTGAAAAAGAACCGGAGTGGATAACGGAGGACAATGATTCCTTGCAAATAGAAGAAACACCAACATCAACCCCTTCTGTATCCGATGATAGAGTTAATTATGACGAATATTTTACTAACAGTGTATTTGTAGGGGATTCCGTAATGGAAGGTTTTGCACAATATGTTCGTGCACAGCGCAATTCAGGCGTAGATATGCTTTCTAACGCCCAATTTCTTACATCGCTTATGGGAATAACAGTATACGATGTAGTAAACTACACGACAGGCGCCAAATGCTACTTTACGTATAGGGGTAAGGAACAACCTCTGGAAACTATATTACAAGAAATGGGTGTGAGCCGTGTATTTATAATGCTGGGTATGAATGATATTGCAAATGGATTTTCCACCGTTGATACCACTAATAATTATCGTAAAATGATTGATTTAATTAAGAATACAAACCCGGATTTGGATATCGTTGTACTAACCCCGACTCCCAAAACAGCTTCAAAGTGGTTACCGGATTACACTACTAATAGAAATTTTGGCAGTCCGTTACTTAATGAACTTGCAGATATGCTTAAAGCAATGTGCGAAGAAAACGGAATAAAAGTGGTAGATGTTAATGCTGCTGTTAGAGGACCGGATGGACACTTGCCGGATGAATATAGCAGAGATAATTTTGTACACATCAACAATGAGTGTTCAGCTGTGATACTTGATTTTTTGAGGGAATTTGCTAAGATACAAATGGAGGGATAAAATGTTTAGAAGAATTTTATATTTTAGTGTTTTATGTTTTTTAATTTTATCAGGTTGTACCAAAACAACTGTTGAACTTCCGGCACCTGATATATTATATTCAGATGTAGCAGAAGCAGCAATGCTTTCTGAAATGATAGAACTTACCTCTGAGGAATTGCAAAATCTAGTGGGGATAGATCCGGAAGACTACGTTGAATTTGCGGCATATCAAGCGGGCTGGGGTACTTCAGCAGACGAGATAATTATTATTCAAGCTGTAGACAGTTCAAAGGCCCACGATATTGAGGCAAAATTAAAAGAGCGTGTAGAACATAAACGTAAGTCTGCCGAGTCATATCTTACAGAAAATTTACCTATTATTGACGCTGCTATAGTGCGTTGTGACGGGAATACAGTTTCTATGCTGATAACTGAAAATATAGATGCTGCTAATTCTGTATATGAAAAGTTTTATAAGTAGAATTAAAAAGAAGATGACATCCTGTTAGCGTAAAGTTATTGTAGGGAATGAGACATAAAATACCATATA
>JAAYSI010000091.1 GCA_012524045.1 Peptococcaceae bacterium
ACCGGCAGAATTATCAATGTGCTTTACTTGGTCTTAAAGGAGCTATTGGACAGTCCGATTTTGTATCTGAGTAGTTATATCATTCGAAATAAAACAACTTATTACAATCTTCTTCAGGAAGTAAGAACTAAAGGAAACTGGGAGGATTGGATCGTCTTTATTCTGGCCGGGATTGAGGAAACGGCCAAAAAAACTTTTACCTTGGTGAAAAAAATTAATAACGAAATAGAAGTTATGAGTGCTGAAATCAAAGAAAACCTTCCCAAACTCTATTCTAAGGAATTAATGGACTTGCTTTTCTTTGAATTCTATACCAAAATTAAATATATTCAGGAAGGGTTATCAGTTTCCAGGAAAACAGCCACAAGCTATCTCAAGGCTCTTGAAGATGCAGGATTTTTAGTATCAGAAAAAATCGGCAAGGAACGTATTTATCAGAATAAGCGGTTGTATGATTTAGTCCGATATGCTCATAAAGAATCCTCCAGGTATTAAAGCAGTTCTTATCACTATATTTCTTCATGGCGTTTCAGTAGCAGAGCAAGCTGAAAAGAAAAATGTAGTATAAATCAATTAATCCAGATGTATATTTCAATGGGATTAGGGAATTAATTTGGTAAAAATCAACTGTCTATTAGTACTAAATATAATATCGTTTAGTTTTTCTTAATATCAACTTTACTTTTGCAAAAATACCTTTAATTAAGACCCTCTAATAGGCGGGTCTTTTTATTTTAAGTTTCTGAAGTCTTATATAAACTTTTTAGAAAAACAACAGGAGATGGTTATATTAAGCCGAATATTAAAATACTAAATACAAGTTTTAAAAGTTAAAATAAAATCAGGAGGATAAAGCATATGATTATAACCACAACCCCTACAGTTGAAGGACGCAGAATAACGGCTTATTACGGAATTGTCACCGGAGAGGCGATTATGGGCGCCAATATTGTACGGGATCTTTTCGCGGCAGTCACCGATGTGATTGGCGGTCGCTCGAATGCTTATGAAGAAAAATTGCAGGATGCCCGTGAAATTGCCCTACAAGAAATGGAAGAGCGCGCCGCCAGTCTCGGAGCCAATGCCGTGGTCGGAGTGGACCTGGATTATGAGGTCGTCGGCCAGGGTGGTAGCATGTTGATGGTCAGCGCTTCAGGAACAGCTGTCCGGATCGAATAATAATCGGCCAAAAAAATAAAGTCAAAAGCCATCAGAATAAAAGGAGTAAGAAAATATTGAGGATCATCGATGCCCATATCCACTTGCATAACGAGCCGTATTTTTACCGGATAGCCGAAGCAGCAGGGCATGAAAACAGCTTAGAACATTTGCAAAAGAGCTACGAGCAGTATAACATTGCTCATGCCATTATCATGAGCAACCGCGCTCTTGATTCAGAACCGCTCGACTATCCGGCTTTTCTCAGTTATTGTGTGGGGCTGGACGGTTCCTGGCACCATTCGGTGGAAAGGGCTTATCTGTTGCTGGAGAAGCACCTGCAGCGTACTAATTGCGTGGGTATTAAACTTTACCCGGGCTATATCTCTCGCTACGTAAGCGATGCCATTTACCAGCCGGTTTACGAGCTGGCGAAGCAATATAAAAAGCCCGTGGCGATTCATACCGGGGCTACGGCTTCCCCCAATGCCCTGCTTCGCTATAGTCACCCTTTAACCGTGGATGAGGTGGCGGTAGAATGGCCGGAGGTTATGTTTATCATGTGCCATTTCGGCAACCCCTGGTTTGTCGACGCTGCTGCAGTGATGGACAAGAACCCTAACGTGGCTGCCGATCTTTCGGGGATATTAGAGGGCTTGGTACATATGCCGGATTTTTTTGCGGAGAACCGCCTATACCTGGAACAGCTCCAGACCTGGATTTCCTACATGGAGGATTACGAGCGGCTTCTTTACGGTACAGATTGGCCTCTAGCGAATATCGGCAATTATATCGACTTTACTAAGAGGATTATTCCGGAGCGGCACTGGGAAAATGTATTTTTTCAGAATGCCAATCGGATTTACAAACTAAATATCCGCTAAGCTTAAAATTTTAGGATATATGAGCAGGACACAAGGCTTTTATTACTAACAAAAATTAGGACAGAAGGTGATTATGTGAGAAAAACAGTACTAATCCTCCTACTTGCTTTTGCAGTGTTACTTACAGGTTGCGGAGGCCAAACGGCCGGAGAAAGTTCAGCAGGTGTTAAGCCGGAATCTGCGCAAAATGCTAATAACGGAGTCTTGAGTGAAGAAGAGGCCAAGCAGGCTTTATTGACTGAATTGGACGCAGAGGATTCCTCGGAATTCACCGTTGGTCTGCTGCGGGAAGCCGAACTCGGAGAAGCCAAAGTATATGCTTTCGAGTTGGTAGGTAAGAGCGGCGGAGCGGGCACCGTTTATTTTGTCCATAGCGAAAGCGGTAAAGTTTATCCTAACAGCAATGAATTGCTTCTGGACAAATTTAAGGAAAGTGAAGATAAAGAGCAGTATAAAAAGGAAAAATACATTGATGCCGATATTTACTACCTAGCGATGAAGTCTATCAATGATCCTGAAGAGCTAACTTGGGAGGCCTATATAGTCGCTGACGCTGCTTATAGCGACCTGGCTGCTGCGAAAAAAGCAGTTGTGGCCAACCATGTCCAAAATCATCCGGTCTTAAGTTTACTCGGTAAACATATTGACGAGATCGTTGCAGCCACCGGCCTGGACCCGCAAATAGCCGAAGTGGAAGATATCGAAGGTGTGGAAAACTATACTATCCATGAGATTAACTTTGAGGATGCTTTAGTTTTCTTTGATAACGAGGATATCGCCTCGCAAATCTTTATCGAAGGTCAGCGGGAGTTTTTAGGAGTGCAGCTAGGGAATACCTTTGATCAGATCTCGGAGGTATTAGGCTTGCCGGAAAGTATCAGTGAAGACCCCTTCTTTGAGGATGTCCATACCATGCGTTATGTATTTGACGATTTTACCCTTGAGTTTTATGCCGAAAGTCGTGAGGCTCCGACAGCGAGTGCTATGGTGACCTACCAAAATTAGTTTTTCCAAAAAAAGAATACTCAACCTGCGCCAAATTTCCTGTTTTTTCTACGTCTAATATACTAAGAAACGTTCCCCAAAACAGGGAATTTATAGTATAATCGACAAGTAGTGAGAAAAAACGATAAAGGAGCGGGACTTTGTTGAGAAAATCTATCATAGCAGTTGTCTTTTGCTTTGTTTTTCTATTATCATTGCCGTTATTTGCTGAAGCCAGCCCGTTGGCCTATATCACTGAAAGGATAGCCGGACAGGACAGGATTGAAACAGCCATAGGCATAGCCCAAAAAGGCTGGGACACCACTGAGACTGTTATTTTATGCGAACTAAATGACTACCCCGGCTCGATTGCGGCGGCGCCTTATGCTGCCAGTCTGGATGCTCCTATTTTGCTGACCGGAGGCCAAAAGCTTGATTCGCGGGTAGTTGACGAATTAGAGCGCTTACAGCCCCAAAAAGCAATATTAATCGGCGGCGAAGCTCTTTTGGCTACGGCTATTGTAGAAAAACTGGAAAACCTCGGAATCGAAACGGAGAGGATTGGCGGAGCAAACCGTTATGCCACATCGGTTTTACTTGCCGAGCGCCTCTATAGCGATTCGCTGATTATAGCTAATGGGGACGATTTTCCCGATGCTTTGTCAGCGGCGAGCTATGCCGGGATAGCGCAAATTCCGATTGTCCTTACCTCTAAAAAACTTCCGGCCGAAGTACTGGAATATTGCCAGCAAATTCAGCCTGAGAACATAATCGTCATCGGTGGCGAGGCAGTCGTTCCAACAGAGTCACTTAGCGAACATGATCTAATTATTACGACTCGCTTAGGCGGGGAAAACAGATATGCTACCAATGCTAAAGTGGTAGAGCATATGCAGAACGTAGTCGAATCAAACGATTTATTTCTGGCTTCTGGGGTTAATTTCCCCGATGCAATAGCCGGAACTGTGTTAGCGGCTAAGGAAAAAGCACCGCTCTTACTCACGGCCATCGAAGATATTCCACCTGATGTTTACAGCCTGATGCGCCTGCATATGAAAGTAGAACCCCCGGTCGCCACTACCAGTAGCGGCCAAGGTAAAGTCACCGCCTCCGGTGGTTTAAACCTGCGGGACACCCCATCCATCTCCGGAAAATTACTTTTAACCATACCGCAAGGCGCAAGTATTGATATTTTGGGGACCCAGGGGCAGTGGTATAAGACTTCGTATCAAAATAAAAATGGCTGGGTTTCGGCCGCTTATGTCGAAGTAACCCAAAAATATACCCAGGGTAAAATCACGGCCAATGGAGGGCTGAACCTAAGAGAGAGTGCTTCCACCTCAGCCGAAATCATCCAGACCATCCCCGAAGGAGCTACCATTACTATCCTGACCGAAGGGGACGAATGGCATAAAGTTAATTACCGCGGCGAAATCGGCTGGGTATTCGCTGAATACGTCCGCATTTTGCCAAGTAACGGTTCCGTCTCAGGCGAGATCGATTTAAGCCCTAACGGGCAAGTATTTATCCTGGGCGGTCCGAGTATAATCAGCGCCAATGCTCAAAATATTATTGAAGGGAAAGCCACTTCCGGTTATGCGGCTAACCTCAAAGATTTTCCTTCTTTACCTGCTTCCTTGGACGAACCTGAGGGACCGGGCAGTTACGACCCAACGGATGAAGTACTTGTCGACCCCTTTGCCGGTATTCCTTATTATGCCTTGGAGGGAATGATAATCGTCATAGATCCCGGCCATGGCGGCCCTGATACGGGAGCAATCGGGCCAAGCTATACTCTGGAAAAAGACAATAATCTGGCGATCTCTGCCTATTTAAGAGATATCCTGACCGAAGCCGGAGCAACGGTACTGATGACCAGGGAAAACGATTCCGCAGTGGCGGACCAATATACGCAAAGGGCTGATTTGGAGGCCAGGGTCGCTTTCGCTAAGAAAAACCAAGCTGATCTGTTTATCTCCATCCACAATGACTACAATTCCAATCCGGATATAAGCGGAACCTCGGTTTATTACTCAACCAAATGTGCCAAAGCTTCCCAGAGCGCTAAACTGGCCAGAGCCCTGCAAGATTCCATTGTCAGTACGGTAAATACCATTGATAAAAAAGTCAGGACAGCAGATTTTTACGTAATCCGTCATGCTACCATGCCGGCTGTACTGATTGAAGCTGCTTTTATCTCTAACCCAGAGGAAGAACAAAGGCTCAAGAACCCAATCTTCCAAAAGAACCTGGCTACAGCCATCTTCCATGGGATTTATGAATATGTAAAGTAGAAGTGACTGGATCTATAGTCAGGAAGAAATAATCAGAAAGGGCAGAATGGCGTAGTACCAAATAAACCTTAATATATTTCGTTAATATATCCCGGCTAGATGAAGTTAATCCTGGCCGGGATTTTCTATTGACAAAGCAGGATAATGAGGATAAAATTTAATCAGTAATTTAGTAAATTACTGATTAACTAGATTACTAATTACCAATTACCAATTACTAATTACTAATTACTAAATTACTAATTACTAATTACTAATTACTAAATTACTAATAAAAATTTGCAACCCACAAATTTAACTATTTATCAACTTACCAACTTACCAACTTACCAAATTAACAATCTACCAATTATCCAATTTCCAACTTCTCAATTTATTTTAATATTTAATACTAACGTAAATAACCAAAACTAAAAACAGCAAAAACAAACGGAGGTACTTGCAAATGAAAATCCCGACCAATCTCAAACACAAACCGGTTATCGTCTCGGAGAACTACGAAAATGTCGATGGGAAATATGCTTATAAAACCGATGCTAAGGGGCTATCCTTAGGCCTTGCCCAATGGAATGACCGGGGTAAGGTGGATATTTCGGCTAAAGTTTGGCGCCATACCGGAGATAAATGGTCCAGACAATCCGAAGAATTACCGCTACACCGGGTACTCGATCTCTCCATTCTCGTTTGTAGAACTCTGCAATACTTTCAAGAGGCCTATAGATATGAAAATTTATATGATCCGGAAAAGCCGGTCATCGACCGGGTAGGCTTGCAAGGTGATGCAATGACAGTAGCCGTCTGTACGGACAATGAAATGATCGATGAGGATATTAAGCTCTTCAACCAAGCCCTTAGCGATAATGGCGAATTGATCGGGGAACGCTTACGCACCTTGGCAAGGATCTTAGAAGAAATGGGCTATTAAGACAAATTAAGATATCGAGATGTGGGGGCCAATTAAAGCCCCCTACAAATACAAAATGGGACACGAGAATCATTCTCGTGTCCCATTTACATACTGCTGGATCCCATCATACGAGGGCATCAACAGGCAAAAATCTTAGCGTAAACGTTCTTTTAGCAGCGGATAGAGTTCCGGAGCGCTTTTCTCATTGATCCAGCTCATCGCCCAGCCTCCGATACCACCGAGGGCAAAATCATCGAGCAGACTTAATTTTGCACCCCAGCTTAGCCTGTCATCAAAATAAGCTGTGCGGTTTCGTCCTTGATTGTCTACATACTTAAAGGTAGGTACTCCAAGCGGATCAGTGGCTGAGGTTCCACCGCGGG
>JAAYSI010000092.1 GCA_012524045.1 Peptococcaceae bacterium
GTTTTCTTGTAATTCTGCTAAGCCTTAATGAATTATTATTTTGAAACTTTGAGTGTAGTATAAGAGCAATTTTTTAAGGAGGTGAAATTATGCAAGGTTACTTGCTAGGTTACTTAAGGAGTAAAATTGGAGTATTGCTGGTAATTGTTTTTCTTATAACCGGTTGTAGTTCTGTAGCAAACAATAATCTAGAAGGTGATGTTGAAAATTTTAGTGAAGATTACTCAAATGCCGTACGCTATCATGTTACATCAAATTTTTTAGATCTTGAAGCTGTAAATACATATCCCCAAAAGATTGAGAAGATAAACTCTGAGGAACCTTATGATATTATTCTATTGGTAGAGAATAAGCACTATTTTAAATTAGAGCCTGTTCCTTATGAACGCTATAGTTATGATGATAAGATAGCGCCCTATTTAGAGAGCACAGAAAAAATACAAACGGGTACAGAATTAGTATCGGAAATAGCTCAATCTTTTATAACAGAGGGAGTAAGCGTTCAGGAAGTTGTATCTAAGGCCTTGTTGTATAACAAAGACAATATAGTCTATGATAAGGCGCTACAGCATATCCTGTTTTATAACCTGAGCAAGTCAAGAAGTGCCGAGGAGACGCTAAAGTTAGGGAAAGGAACATGCCTGGAATATGCTAATACTTTCATTGCTTTTATGAGAAATTTAGGGATTCCTGCCCGTTTGGTATTTGGTTTTTACAAGGATGGTGATATTTCGGTGTATCATGCTTGGGCTGAGTTTTATCTTAAAGGTCACGGTTGGATACCTGCGGAAACTCAAACGGGGAAAATTGGAATACCTAATTCTTTAGTTAAATTATTTGTAGGTCGGGATATAACAGATATTGATCTCAAGTTGTACCAATGCAACGCACACTATGAAATATTAGAATAATTTTATTAATCTTATACAGGCTTTATTTGGCAAACCTCGCGCTTTACGCTAAAATAGTAAAGCGAGGTGAACGAGTATGCTTACTATCCGCAAAGCGGAATACATAATTTCAGCAGTCAAACCGGAGCAGTATCCTGAGCCGACAAGGCCGGAACTGGCTGTTTCCGGTCGTTCCAACGTCGGTAAATCATCTCTGATAAATAAATTTGCTAATCGAAAGAACCTGGCGAAGACGGGCAAAACTCCGGGCAAAACTCAGTATATAAATTTTTTTAACATTAATGACGAGTGGTACCTTGTTGATTTACCCGGCTACGGCTATGCCAAAGTGTCGGAGCAAACCAGAATTAATTGGGGAAAAATGATGCAAACCTATTTTCGCCAGCGAGAGAATTTAAAAGGGGTAATTCAACTGGTGGATATCCGGCATAAGCCTACGGCTGACGACCAGTTGATGGTCAAGATGTTATTAGAAAACAACATACCCGCCCTGCTGGTGGCCACTAAGGCTGACAAGGTTTCCAGAGGACAAAGACCGAAATATCTTAAACAAATTGCTCAAACTTTGGGAATCGAAGATTGGAAGGTAATTATTCCTTTTTCTTCCGTAGACGGCACAGGTTTAGAAGAACTGAAGGAAGCGATAGAACATATTATTTACGACAACGACTAGTAAGCTTTTTTCTTAACACTGCTTAACTCGGCTATTAAGATACCGGCTAATACTAATATTGCTCCCAAGTAACCTCGGGTGCTTAAAAGCTCTGAGGCTAAGAGGTAGGCGAAAACTGCACCAAATACCGGCTCTGCGGCAAAAATTATTGCTGTGTGAGACGGGGAAGTAAATTGCTGCATCTTAGATTGGATAAGAAAGGCCAGAGAAGTACAGATGACAGCTGTAAGAATCAGACCGAACCAAGCATAAGCAGAAAAGACCAGCGGTGGCTGAGGAAAGATTACAGTGCAGATGCCGCTTAGGACTGCCACCGTAAGAATTTGAAAAGACGCTAGGATGGAAGCGTTTACTTCGGGTGCGAAACGGCCGGTTAGGTAAATCTGAATAGCGAAACAAAAGGCGCAGACCAACATTATGGGATCGCCATAATTAATCGTAAAATTATCCCCTAAAGAAAGTAAGCCCAGCCCAATCGTAGCACAAATGACTCCAAAGATAATGCTCCGCGGTGGAGCTTTTTTTTGTTGTCCGGCGACAAGTAGCGGGACCATTACGATACAAAGTCCTGTTATAAAACCGGCATTGGAAGCGGTGGTGTATTGCAGGCCAATAGTTTGGGTGGCATAGCCTAAAAATAAAAAAACACCTAGTACCAAAGCTTTACCGATGGCAATTTTGTTTAGGTGCTCTCGGTATATCCAGATTAGCGGTATTAAAATGAGGAAAGCCAGTGTAAAACGAAGTGCCAAAAAAGGAAAGGGAGGCAAATCTTCAATTGATTTTTTAACAATTACAAAAGTTGCTCCCCAGCTTATAGCAACAAAAAGTAGCGAGAGATCTGCTAAAAGTTGGGGAATAGGTCTAGTCGCTTTATTTTTATTCATTAAGTCCTCCACAGTTTTTGCTAATTACGTGATCTATTTGTTATTGCAGATTTCTATTTTCGCAGAATTTGTATTTTTGCAAATTTGTATTTTCAGAAAATGTGCATTAAAACACTAATAGTTAGTTTATATTCTAGCTGTTATTTGTCAAGGGAAAATATTTAGGGGTAATTTGGAAAAGTAGGACTACTTTGTCCTTTAGCTAATATATTTATACCAAAAACGGAAGTGGGGTGGGTTATTAATGGGTACAAGTATTCTCAAAGGAGTTACTACCGGGCTGCTTATGACCGTACTTACTCTTTTGGTGGTTTTGGGTTGTACAGTTATGGCAGTTGATAATAAAATTATGTCTTACATTGTGGATTTTGGACTTTTGTTAAGCTGCCTGGCTGCAGGGTATAGGGCAAGCAGGCATTCGGGGCGGATATTACCTGCCGGACTGGCTTCGGGTGGATATGCTATTGTTGGAGTGCTTTTGTTGGCCCTTTATTTCCCGATTGATACCCTTGGGGCAATAAAGATAATTTCCGAAGGAACGGGGCTAGGGCTGTTAGCAGGATTACTTGGAGCAGGTGCGTTAGGCTCGGATTCCGCCGTTTATGAGCGGATGGAAACTTATAATTTTCCGCGGCGAGAGCATTTTTACGAACGCAAAGATATTCATAAGATAATAAAAGGTGATCAAGAGCAAAGACAGGATTACCGGATGGAAACCAGGACTCCGGTCGACAGGGAGCAAGAGCGTACTAAAATATATGAATTGTGTAAGCAAGAGCCGGAAAAAGCGGAAGAAGATGAGGCCTTTGCTTGGTGGAGACTGGAAACTAAAAGACAGCTAAAAGGAAGATAAATAAAGAAAAGAACAATAAGGCTGAAAGCTGAAGGTAAATAAATGAAACAATACGATAATTAGTGCAAATAAAATAATAGGTCTAAAATAATAGAGGAATATAGATAATTAAATACAAAAAATTACTAGAGAGTGTATTTAAAAAAATTGGAAAGTATATTTAAAACCAAATGAGTTAGAATATTCAAAAAAAGTCAAATTTAAAAAGACCATTTCAAAATGGTCTTTTTTCATGGAAGTATAAAAAATTCAAACCCTTTCAAACACTTTTTGTTCTTTTTTCTAGCTTTTTTTTAAAATTATGTTATTATATTTCTGTTATGTTATAAAATCGGCCGGTAGACTAGGTAGCTTTTTTGTTGTTTAGAGCTTCTTTCAATTTTTTCAATAATTCAATAAATTTTTTCAATAATTGAATAATTGAATAATTTTATTTTTTTATTTTACTTTAAAAGTATAGTTTGTTGAACTCCAAAGGAGGGGGTATATTTGCATTTCGTCGTTTGTCTGAAGCAAGTGCCGGATTCTTCCGAAGTACGGATTGATCCTGAGACCAATACTTTAATGCGCGAAGGTGTACCGTCTATAATTAATCCGTATGATGCTCATGCTTTGGAAGAGGCTATTAGGTTGAAAGAAAAAGTCGGAGGAAAGGTTACCGTTATTACAATGGGCCCCGATCAGGCGAAAGAAGCTTTAAGGAAAGCCATGTCTTTTGGTGCCGATCGAGCTATTTTATTAAGTGACCGGGCTTTTGCCGGCGCGGATTCTTTGGCTACTGCTTACGTCTTGACTCGAGCCATTCAAAAAATAATGGAAACAGAACCTGTGGATTTGGTGCTGGCCGGTAAGGAGGCAATTGACGGCGACACTGCCCAGACCGGTCCGGGAATTGCTTCTCGTTTGAGTTTTACTCAACTGACTTATGTTATAAAAGTTGCAAGTCTCGATAAGGATTCCATTACAGTTCATCGTAAGTTGGAGACCGGCCGGGAAGTAGTACAGGCTAAGCTACCGGCACTGTTAACTGTAGAAAAGGAATTAAACGCAATAAGGTATGCTACATTACCTAACA
>JAAYSI010000330.1 GCA_012524045.1 Peptococcaceae bacterium
ATTTTCATGGGAACTTCTTATGTGTGCATGCTTCCTACATCGAAAAATTACGGAAGATATGCTTTATTTAAAGAGTCCGGGAATATTTATACCACTCCTCCGGTAGGTGAAACTCTTTCAACAAACGACATTCCGAATTTTTTAGGGAAAGAGGCAGCAACAACGGTTGAGGTATGGGGTGATGCCAAGCCTTCTTACAAATTTATCACTTCAATTAGGGACAGTGAAATGGTTGATAATTTTAAAAACGAGTTAAAAACATTTTATTGGGATTTGAATGAGTATGGCAATAAACTGTATTTTTCAAGGTTCGATAATGAAAACTCACAGAAAATAGAAAAGGGTACCAAATGGGAAAATTATAGTGAATGGTATATTGAAATAAAGGATACACCATAAAAATTTTTAAAGGATGTGGTATCTGTCATTTGGCAGGTTTCCCACATCCTTTTATTTATTACCTCATACTTAATTACCTCATACTTAGAGCTTTGCCTCCGCAACACCCTGCGGTTTCAAGCTCCATCTGCTCTTTTATCCACTCGGTTGTCTTAATTATTCCCTCTTCTAAATTCGTCTTCGGCGACCATCCTAAAAGTTCCTTTGCTTTTCGATAATTACATAAAAGCTTCGGTATCTCGCTTTGAGGATGTATATGAGGAACATGCTTTATTTTACTCTTATCTTGAGCTATCAAAAGTGCCAGGTCATTTATGGTTATATCCCTTCCAAGCCCCGCATTGACTATTTCGCCGTTTACCCTGTCAGAATAACCGGCTTTTACAACAAAATCCGCACAGTCCTCAACATAAAGCAAATCCCGGGTCTGGAAGCCATCACCGTAAATATTGAGAGAAAGTCCTTCAAGGTTTCTCTTAATAAAAATCGCTACAACACCACCTTCACCGCTGGACTTTTGCATGGGGCCATAAGTGTTGAAGGGTCGTATAACCACTGCCGGCAGCTTATAGGCATACCAGTAGGAAAGCACCATATTCTCCCCTGCAATTTTGCTGCCAGCATAAGGAGAAGCCGGCTTTACAGGATGTTCTTCGGTTATCCCGTTTTCATCGGTTGCCCTGTCATAAACCATACAGGTGCTCATGAATACAATTTTGGTATTGTGTTTTCTGCATTGCTCCAACACATTAAAGGTTCCTACCGTATCATTTTGAAATGTCGTTCCAGGATCATCAATACTGTCCTGCACATTAATACTAGCCGCCAAATGATAGCAAATATCAAATTTGTTTTCGAAAAGCCTCTCAAGAGCACAAATGTCTTTTATATCACCCTCAATAAATTCAACAAAGTTGGGGTTGTCAAAAAACTCTTCTAAATTTGACACCCGGCCGTTTGAAAGGTCATCTAAACCCCAAACCCTGTGACCGTCATCCAAAAGCCTCTTAACCACCCAACGGCCGATAAATCCTGCACCGCCTGTAACCAGTATATTCAAATCACATCATCCTCTCTATATTGCATGGTTTTGGATTACCTCTTTCACATTTGAAATTACGTACTCAACATCTTCTTTTTCCATTCTAGGAAACAACGGAAGGGTTATTATGCTTTCATAAAGCTCTTCCGCTCTCGGGCATAAGCCTTTATTGTAGCCCAACTGCCTGTAATAAGGATGGTAATATACCGGAATATAGTGGACATTTACTCCTATTCCTCTTTCGTTAAGCTCTTCAAACACCTGCCTTCTGCCACAATTCATTTTTTCCAGTTTAAGCTTTATAATATACAAATGCCATGCAGAATTTGTGTTTTCAAGTTGATAAGGAGTTTCTATTTCTTCTACCGCACTGAAAGCTTCATTATATTTTCTGACATAATCTCTTCTTACGGCAAGAAACCTTTCC
>JAAYSI010000093.1 GCA_012524045.1 Peptococcaceae bacterium
ACCAGGAATATTTGGGTGGACTAGCTTTGCTTGCTCATCGAATTGGGGAAATTGCCAGTGCAGATATATGGTTCATTGTTGTAAGAATGGGCAATAGAGTGTATATAGTGGGTAGAGCTAGAGGCACTGATTTTCCAGTAAACAAAATAGTACAAGCTTTTGGAGGATCAGGCCATCAAAAAGCTGCATCGGCGGTTCTAAAAGAACAAGATGTTCCTTCTGTAATTTCAAGATTAAAGAAAGAAATTCTTCATAATGTACAAAAACCAAGTTTAGTTGAAGAAATTATGAGTTACCCAGTTAAAACAGTTTTACCGGATACCACAATAGGTGAAGTGAGTAGATTACTATTAAAATATGGGCATACTGGGTTACCAGTTGTAAAAGATAATACCCTTATCGGTATAATATCCCGTAGAGATGTTGACAAAGCTTTAAAACACGGTTTAGAACATGCTCCTGTAAAGGGCTTTATGACCAGGGATGTTCTTTTTGTAAATCCTGATCAAAGCTGGGAAGTAGTACAGAAATTAATGGTTGAACATGACATCGGGAGGCTTCCTGTTGTCAAAGAAAACAAACTTGTTGGAATTGTATCTAGATCGGACGTTTTACGCTTGATATATGGTAGGGCTGTTCCAACTTCATCTAAGCTTGCTAAAGCGCGTAGTTTAGCCAGAAGAGAAAACATTTTAGATTTAATTGAACAGCTCAATACCGAAGTAAGATATATACTTAATATAATAAGAGACATAGTTTCAAATTTAGGATATAGAGCCTATTTGGTAGGTGGTTTCGTCAGGGATTTGCTACTAAGATTTCCGACTTCTGATTTAGATATAGTAGTTGAAGGTGATAGTCGATTACTTGCGGAGAAATTAAGCGAAAAACTTGCTACAAGTAGATTAACGGTTCATGAGTCTTTTGGTACAGCTAACATTCTGCTGAAAAATGGATTTTATATAGACATAGCAAGTTCTCGGAGAGAAGAATATGATTTCCCGGGTGCCCTTCCAACTGTCGAAGAATCCAATTTAAAGGATGATTTATTCAGAAGAGATTTTACCATCAATGCGATGGCCCTATGTTTAAATGAGGAACAATACGGGGAAATAATTGATTATTATGGAGGTTTCCGCGATTTACAACAAGGAGAAATCCGTTTTCTTCACAATTTAAGCTTTATCGAGGATCCAACTCGGATATTAAGGGCTATTAGATTTGCCGAACGTTATAATTTTAAAATAGCGAAAATTACCGAAGATGCTATAACGACTGCATTAGAAGCTGGGGTTTTATCACGGGTAAGTATTGAAAGGTTCTCTGAAGAGTTATTTTTAATCTATAGAGAGCCTCATTACCAAGCGATGGGCAATAAACTTATAGAGTATGGTATTTTTAAAACATGGTTTGGCTTTGACTATCCATGGAATTTTAAGGAAAATAATTATCTAGTAAACCAATGGCCTCTAGAAAAACGTTGGTTAGTAAGTATAAAAAATATTGATAATGATGGAATTGAAAAAATCTTAAGTCTATTGAAACTTGATAAGGAGCTTTCTAAAACTACTCTAAAATATATTGATTTAAGGAAAAAACTAGGGATAAAACCTTTGGACTTAATAGTTTTAGATGAAATCCTTCATAATAGCCCAGAGGTTATAATAAACGTCTTTTTACATCATAAAGAGTATGCGCAGTGGATTAAAGAATATTTGAATGCTTTAAGCAGGGTGAAAACGAAGGTAACAGGAAAACAGTTAATTCAAATGGGCTTTAAAGAAGGCCCTGAAATAGGAGACATTCTCAAAAAAATTCGTATTAAATGGATGCTTGGCGAAATAAATACTTTTGAGGAAGAGTGTAGATATATAAAAAGTCTTTGTAAGGCTGAAAAAAGTAATAATATATAAAAAATTAACTAAGATGATTAGCCGATAAGGAAAGGAAGATAAAGAATGACGCAAAGAATATTTAGCGGAATGCGCCCAACGGGTTCGCTCCACATTGGCCATTTGAGTGTTCTTCAAAACTGGGTAAATCTTCAGGATGAATACGAAAGTTATTTCTCTATTGTAGATTGGCATGCCCTAACTACTAGTTATCAGGATAGAACTGATTATCATCAATTAATAAGGGAAATAGCCTTAGATTGGCTGGCTGTAGGACTTGATCCAGCAAAGTGTGCTATTTTTAGGCAATCGGAGATAAAAGAACATGCTGAGCTACACTTGCTGTTTTCTATGTTTACCCCGATATCCTGGTTAGAAAGGGTTCCTACGTATAAGGATCAAATACAACAGCTGGGCAGTGAAGGCAAAGATCTTCATACCTATGGTTTTCTTGGCTACCCGTTATTACAAGCAGCAGATATTCTTGTATATAAGGCCAATGCTGTTCCGGTCGGCGAAGATCAAATTCCCCATATTGAACTTTGTAGAGAAATAGCCCGTAGATTTAATTATCTTTATGGAAATATTTTTCCAGAGCCGCAAGCGCTTATAGGGAAAGTTCCTCTTCTCCCTGGGGTTGACGGACGAAAAATGAGTAAGAGTTATAATAATGCTATTTCTCTTACAGCAAGTACAGAGGAAATTAAACTTAAAGTAAGACAAATGGTTACTGATCCACAAAGAATACGTA
>JAAYSI010000316.1 GCA_012524045.1 Peptococcaceae bacterium
AACTTTTGAAAATGTCACCTAAAAAGATATTAAAAAGGAGTTAATTCTCGCTAGAGAATGTCACCTAATAATATCTATGAAGTAGTTTTTAATTAAGGCCTTCCGGATAGATATGCCGGAAGGCCAATCCAGAGTGTACTATACTACCGTTGTCAAGGTCGGGTAGTATTTTCTGCGAAAATCTCCACCCTTCCCTTGACAATCAATAATGGTTATGATGCCGAACCTTGAAAACTATGAATATTTCCTTAAGAAAATATTATTGAGCATTTCAAGAATTTCCTGATCAGAATCTTCGTAAGTTAGTTTAGGGAACAGGCTTTGGCCGTATTTGTAGTAATGATCATCCGGAGGCCTATAGGTCTTGTGTTGCTTAGGTTCAGTGGCTTTAGTCCCTCTGGCAGGCTTTATGAAAGGCACTGTTGGATAAACTACCCCATTGTATTCTGCGCGAACACCTGTTATACTGCTTACGAATACGTTAATTTGTTTTTTGGTCGAGAAGGATGGCTGATTTTTCTGCGGGGTAATCTTGAAGTGCTTGCCACAGTAGGAGAATACACCGCCTTTATCGGCCATTCTTTTTTCCTTGATACAAAGAATATTGTTAAGATCCATGCCTTCTCTTAAGGGAGAATAAGCTGATTCCGTATCCGTAGGATTTACTGAGAACTTGCTGTTGAACCTGGGAATATATTCTTTCAAAAACTCATTTGCCTCATCGATTGTGTTGATATTTCTGAGTGCAAATTCGACAGGCACCCTCGATTGAAGTATGTCCCACAGACGTTCAACGCGGCCTTTAGCTTGAGGTGACCTGGCTGCTATGAGAGTTACCCCAAGTTCTTTCATCGCCCGGCCAAACTGAGTATCATTGCAAACCTTACCTTGAAGCTGTTCTTCTATTGTTAGTTTCCCAGCTTTGTTTGAAAGAAATATGGTATGTCGGTCTGCATAAATGCTGACAGGAACACCGAAACCTTCAATAATCTGCCGGGTCGTTTCGAAGTAGCCATGCAGACACTCGTTCTTAGTAATGTAAAGGCCTACTATCTTGCCTGTGGCATCATCTATGGCTCCATGCAATGCATACCGCTTACCATCATTGAACCAAGTGTAAGGGGTAGCATCCATTTGGATGAGCAAACCTTCCTGAGGCTTTCTGGCCCTCCTTCTATGCGGTTTGTAGCGTCTGCGCTTTTTCGGACTTTCTTCACCAGCTTCCTTTAGGAGCATCGCCAGTGCAGTATAGCCTATTGTTATGTGTTCATGCTCTTGCAGAAGTTCTCGGAAGTGCATGAAATTTGCGTCTTTGTATTTCGCTCTCTTTAGTTCTACTATTTGCTGTCTAAGCTCGTCGCTGATAGCATGCGCTGGCTTTCGGCCTCGATTCTTGTGTATTAGTGCCCCCACGTCGTTATCTCTCACTCCGTTTCGTAGACGTATAATCTGGCGGGTACTCAAGCCTAAGCTTTCTGCAGCTTCTGCGACAGTCATACTACCTTCTAATGTTTTTTTAATGATAGTATATCTGGTTATTTGTTTTTGTGTCATCAAGTAGCGTACCTCACATTTCATAAGTGACATTTTATCACGAGAGTCTACATGGTGACATTATCATAAGTTAAACACA
>JAAYSI010000007.1 GCA_012524045.1 Peptococcaceae bacterium
CTATAGGCCGAAATTAGAGCAGCTTCAATAGCTTCAAATAAAATTTCAGCAGAAATGCCTTTTTCTTTTTCTAATTCATGAATAGCTTCTATGAATTCCATATTCATTTCCCAAAATTCCCCCTTTGTAAAAAATTAATATTTAAAATTCGAAAGTAAGGTGTGCTTTTTCAATTAGTTCCAAAGGAATAGCTATTTCCTGGCCTTCATACTCCAGGACAACTTGGTTGTCAATAAGGCCTTTTAGATTTCCGGTAAAAACTTTATATCCTTGATAAGGCTTTATAGTATGTACACTCACTAGTTCCCCTTGGTATTTCTGGTAGTCGGTTTCATTTTTTAAAGGCCTCTCTATACCTGGTGAAGATACTTCTAGCATATAGGCTTGGGGAATAGGATCTTTTTTATCTAAGACCTCACTTACCCTTTGACTGACAGTGGCACAATCATCAATATCCACTCCACCGTCCTTATCAATATATATTCTTAAATACCAGTGAGCTCCCTCTTTTAAATATTCAACATCCACCAGTTCCAGATTGAGCTCCGTAATTATCGGTTCAATCATTTTTTTAACCTTATTAAGCACAGCTTTACTCATACTTTTTACCCCTTTTATTATTGAATAGATGTCTATTCCGACTACAAATGAAAGAGTGGGTTACCCCCACTCTACACAGTCAAATACGCACTTCAAAATAATTCCTTCTCTACTATATCATATACTTTATTTATCTGCAATATTCACAGCAAAACTATTAAAATAAGCTTATTTGATTTTTTACAGGTAATCCCTTCAAGCATCCATGCTTTTCCAGGACCTCTATAACTGTTTTACTCAGTTTTCCCTTGGTCTGAAGATCTTCCACAGAGTTTAATAGATTATCTTCTCTAAGCTTAGTTAGATTGGCAGCCGCTGTTTTCCCTAAACCCTGCAGTGCTGAAAAAGGTGGAAGAATCCCTTCTGGGGTCAATAAAAAGCGAGTTGCGTCAGATTGCCATAGGTCTACTTTCCGCATTTTAATTTTACGGCAATACATCTCCACAGCTAATTCTAGAATTGTTAAAAGATTTTTTTCCTTTTGAGTAGCACTATTGCCCTTAGAATTAATTTCTTCAATTTTTTTCCTACACTCATCAATTCCTGAACTAATCAAATCGGCATCAAACTCTTCAGCTTTTACAGTAAAAATAGTTGCATAAAAGGCTTCCGGATAATAAATCTTAAACCAGGCAATTCTAAAAGCCATCATTACATAAGCAACAGCGTGGGCTTTAGGAAACATATAACTGATTTTTTGACAAGATTCAATGTACCATTCGGGCACATCATTCTCCCTCATCGCCACAATATCTTCATCCTTCAAACCTTTTCCTTTGCGGACTTGTTCCATTATCTTAAAAGCATGGCCCGAATCCATACCTTTATATATCAAATAAAGCATAATATCATCGCGGCAGGCAATTATTTGAGAAATATCAGCCGTTCCATTGAGCACCAAATCTTGAGCATTTCCCACCCACACATTAGTTCCATGGGATAAGCCCGAAATCCTGACTAAATGAGAAAAAGTAGTAGGTTTCGTATCTTCGAGCATTTGCCGAACAAATTTGGTGCCGAACTCCGGAATCCCTAAAGTACCCGTACTTACGCCGATTTCCTCAGGTGTTACTCCTAAAGCTTCGGTGCTAGAAAAAAGTGATAAAGTTTTTTTATCATCTAATGGAATTTTTTTAGCATCTACGCCAGTTAAGTCCTCCAACATCTTAATCGAAGTGGGATCATCATGACCTAGGATATCCAATTTAACCAAACGTCCTGAAATTGAATGATAGTCAAAATGAGTGGTAATAATATTCGACTTAGGGTCATTCGCTGGTCTCTGCAGCGGAGTGAAATCATATACATCGCATTCCTTAGGAACAACCATTAACCCACCCGGGTGCTGCCCTGTCGTCCTTTTAACTCCGGCGCACCCCCGAACCAGTCTATTTAATTCAGTTTGATTATGGTGAATATTTCTTTCATCTAAATAGTTTTTAACAAAACCAAAGGCAGTTTTTTCCGCTACTGTCGATATTGTCCCTGCTCGAAAAACATTTTCCTTACCGAAAATTTCTTCAGTATATTTATGCGCTTTAGGCTGATATTCTCCAGAAAAATTTAGGTCGATGTCCGGGACTTTATCTCCATTGAAACCAAGAAAGGTTTCAAAGGGAATATCGTGACCGTCTTTATACAGCAGATGACCACATTTAGGACAGTTTTTATCCGGCAAATCTACTCCTGAGCCAACACTGCCATCTTGTATAAACTCAGAATAAAGACATTCTTTGTTAGGGCATCGATAATGGGGTGGTAGAGAATTTACCTCTGTAATCCCTGTAAAATAAGCAACAAGGGATGAACCCACAGATCCTCTTGAACCAACTAAATATCCATCTTCATTCGATTTTTTTACCAGTAAATGGGCTATTAGATAGAGAACTGAAAAACCATTACCAATAATGGAATCTAGTTCCTTCTGCAGGGTCTTTTGAACCACCTCCGGAAGTGGGTTTCCGTAGAGTTCATAGGCTTTATTCCAAGACATATCCCTAATTCTTGCCGAAGCTCCCTCTATTTTGGGTTCGAAAAATCCGTCCGGAAACGGTTTTAACTGTTCAATCTGTCCTGCAATTAAACGGGTATTGGTCACTACAACTTTATTGCAAAGTTCGGGACCCAAATAGGAGAACTCTTCAAGCATCTCCTCTGTGGTCCGAAAATATAAAGGTGCTTGGGTATCGGCATCTGTAAAACCTTTTCCAGCCATTAATATCCTGCGAAAAACCTCATCCTCTGGGTCTAGGAAGTGGACATCGCAGGTAGCAACAACAGGTATTTCAATTTCTTCACCCAAAGCAACTATCTGTTTATTTATTTCCAGCAAGCTTTCAACATTCGGAACTTGTCCTTGGTTTACTAAAAAAAGGTTGTTACCCCGAGGTTGAATCTCAAGATAATCATAAAATGAAGCAATTTTTTTAATCTCACTCGGATCTTTTCCTGCCAGAATAGCACGCATTAGTTCACCGGCTTCACAGGCCGAACCTAAAATAAGACCTTCTCTGTGTTTCTCCAGTAAACTACGTGGAATTCTCGGCCGTCTGTAAAAGTAATTCAAATGAGATTGGGTTACCAATTTATACAGATTTTTTAGGCCAACCTTATTTTTGGCCAAAAGAATAATATGATACGAAGGAGCTTTGGCTTTTTCTGGATCCGATTTTTCAGCATCATCGACAAGGTAACCTTCCATACCCAAAATTACTTTAATCTTATACTTGCTGCCTGCTTCAACAGCTTCGGGAAAGGCTTGAACAACTCCGTGATCAGTAATGGCAATGGCCTCATGTCCCCAGTCGCTTGCTCTTTTAATTAAACTTTGAACGGAAGCTACTCCATCCATCTCTGAAGTTTTTGTGTGCAGATGTAATTCTACCCTTTTCTCAACAGCGGTATCCATTTTAAGTTTCGGATCTATTCTGACGATATCCCTTGGCATCAAGGTTAGCTCAGTAGTGTATCTATCAAATTGCACCGAACCCCTTATCCTTAACCAATCGCCCTGGTTAATTTCCGGTGGAGTTTGCTCTTCCTTTACGAAAATTTTACAAGCTATAGAATTTGTTTTATCGGTCAAGCCTATCATTAAAAGTTGACGGCCGCTCTTTAACTGCCTGATTTCTATCTCACTAACCTGACCTTCCACAATAACTTGTTTTTCCTCATCTTTTATTTCTTGTAAACTACGAGCTTCACCGCTAAATTCTCTACCCAACAGCACAGAATTCTGTTTAGTTACTTTTTCTTCGCTGGGGGCAGCTGCTAACAGTTCTTCAATATATTTTTGCTCTTCTTGTTCCGGGTCAAAGCACGGCTCCTCTTCCAAGTCACCATGAATTTCCCACAAAATTTTTGGTTCTAATCCATATTTGGTATGAAAAAAATCCTTAATATTTTCTTGTTTTAATTTACAGTATTCGAAAGCCATCTCATTGGGAACAAAAAAAGTAATGACGTCACCTTGAATATCGGGTTTTACCTCCGGATTAAGCCATCCTTTAAGCGAAGGGTTCCTTTCAGTAGTATCACCAATTATTTCCTTCCACTCATTTTGGCAAATACTTTCCAGACAAATATTAAATACGGAAGAATCTCGAATTTCAATATTGATACTATTATTTAGTTTCTGCTCCAATGCCTTGGCTAAATAGCTTAGGGTTTCTTTCTCTACCAAGCCGAACACGGAAAGGTGGAGTACCCATTTCTTTTCCTTAGGGATAACCTCCACCCTGTCTAGCTTAATTATATCGCTATAAGGATCTAGCTTGTTGCATGCTTCCTCCGAGAGACATCTAAAAAAAGGGGTTTCTCGTATTTTTACGCTACAATTAGCCACAATCTCTCCTCCACGGTAACAACAAAGACTTACTTATTCTTTGCTAACTCTTCTTCGATGATTCTTTGCACTTTCCTACTAGCATCCTCTACAGAAATTAATTCGATTTGCCGGGTCCGCCTGTTATATAATTCTACTTTACCTTCGGCTAAAGCTTTTTTCCCGATAGTCAACCTATAGGGATAACCTATAAGGTCAGCGTCTTTAAATTTTACTCCCGGTCTTTCATCCCGGTCATCGTAAACTGTTTCTACGCCTAAAGCATTTAATTCAGCATATAACCTATCAGCTGTAGCAATCAATTCCGGATCTTTAACCGAAACTGGTACTATTATACAGTGATACGGAGCAATAGGTACGGGCCAGATAATACCATCTTGGTCATGATTTTGCTCTATCGCCGCTGCCATGGTACGACTTACCCCTATACCATAACAGCCCATATATATTATTCGTTCCTGGCCTTTTTCATCTAGGTAAAAAGCTCTGAGAGCTTCACTATATTTCGTGCCGAGGTTAAAGACTTGTCCAACTTCAATCCCCCGAGCTTCTTTTAGACTTTGACCACACTTGGGGCAGGGCTCACCGGCGGTTATCATCCTTAAATCGGCAATCTGATCAGGGGTAAAATCTTCACCACAACTAACATTCATTAGGTGATAATCCTTTTTATTGGCTCCACAAATACCATTTTTCATCTTTGCTATTTCCAAATCGGCCACAATATAGATCTTTTTATTTAAACCGACCGGACCTATGAAACCAGGTTCACACTGTAACAATTCTTCGACCTCTTGCGGTTCGGCCAGTCTTAAATTAATAAAGGGGCCTAAAACATTATTGACTTTTATCTCGTTAATTTCCCTATCGCCTCTGACCAGAATTAAAAAGTATTTATCGTCACCTTTGTAAATCATTGCTTTAATAAGAGAAGTCTTCTTAGCGCCCAAAAAATCTTCCAATTCATCGATGGTTTTCACACCTGGAGTATAAACTTCCGTTAGCTTTTCGCCAACCATATCCTGCTCCGGAATAGCCGTTGGCTGACATTCTGCCTTTTCGACATTAGCCGCATATTCGCAAGCCGGACAGAAAACAACCTTAGCCTCACCGGATTCAGCTAAAACCATAAATTCATGTGTTCCACCCGAACCGCCTATTGCACCGGCATCAGCCTCGACTGCGCGGAATGTAAGACCACAGCGTTTAAAAACCCTCTCATAGGCGTCGTACATTTTCTGATAGCTAATTTTTGAACTTTCAGCGTCACGATCAAATGAGTAGAGATCTTTCATAATAAACTCCCGACCCCTCATAAGCCCGAAGCGTGGACGCCTTTCATCCCGATATTTATTTTGGATTTGGTAAAGCAATAAAGGAAGCTGTTTATAAGAACGGACTTCTCCTTTCACCAAATCGGTAATAATTTCTTCATGAGTTGGTCCCAGACAAAACTCCCGACCGTGACGATCCTTTAATCTAAACATTTCCGGTCCGTATACTTCCCACCGTCCGGTTTCCTTCCAAAGCTCAGCAGGTTGAACAATAGGAAGCATAACTTCTTGACCGCCTTTGGCGTCCATTTCCTCGCGAACTATTTGTTCTATTTTTTTAATGACTCTCCAACCTAAAGGAAGATATGTATATATACCACCTGTAACCTTACGAATATAGCCTGCTCTTAGCATGAGCTGATGACTCACTACTTCCGCCTCAGCAGGTACTTCCCGTAAAGTAGGATTAAGTAACTGGCTTACCTTCATCTTATTTTTCATCCTTTCTTAAATCTTAATGCTTGTTCTAATTCACAAATATATACTTCATATTACCACCTACCAAAGTGGTAAACAATACGATCAGTCATGCAAGCAATTATCTGATCTTATATGCTCCTCAATCATTTCTATTAAAGCAGATAATAATTCGTGCTCAGGCAATCTTGCTACTACTTCTCCTTTTCGGAAAAGCAAGCCGTTTCCTTTGCCACCGGCAATACCAAAATCAGCTTCTTTCGCTTCTCCTGGCCCGTTTACCGGACAACCCATAACAGCAATGGAAACCCTTTTTTTAGGTGTGGGGAGTTTTGCCAATTTCCGCTCTACTTCTTCAGCCAACTGAACCAAATTAACCTGTGTCCGGCCGCAAGTCGGACAACTAATGAGTTCAAAACCATCCTGTTTTAAACCAAGGACCCTTAAAATATCGAGAGCTAACGGGATTTCCTCAACAGGGTCACTGGTCAAGGATACTCTGATCGTGTCACCTATTCCCTCAGCCAGTAAAGTCCCTATCCCGATAGCCGACTTTACCACACCGGAATTACGAGTCCCCGCTTCCGTTACGCCCAAGTGAAGTGGATAATCAACTAAGTTGGCAATCTTGCGGTAGGCTTCAAGCATAATCGGTACTCTCGACGCCTTTAAGGAAATTTTTATTTCCTGATAATACTCTTCCTCTAAAATACGAACATGGCGCAACGCGCTTTCCACCATGCCCTCAGCAGTCGGCCCCTGATATTTTTCAAGTAAATCCTTTTCCAGTGAACCTGCATTAACACCTATTCTGATCGGTATGTTTTTCTCTTTAACGGCTTTAACGACCTCACGGACTTTCCACCTCTCGCCAATATTCCCCGGATTAATTCTTAATCCGTTCACTCCGTTTTCGACTGCTTTTAAAGCTAACTTATAGTCAAAGTGAATATCGGCAACTACCGGCAAAGGACTTTGTACACAAATGGTTCTTAAAGCTTCAGCAGCCTGATGATTTAGAACCGCAACTCGAACTACTTCGCAGCCGGCTTGAGCTAGCGCCGTAATCTGTTCCAAAGTAGCCTTTATGTCCCTGGTATCCGTATTCGTCATCGACTGGATAACTACCGGATTGCCCGCTCCAATAGGAACAGAACCGATCTTTACTTCTTTGGTAATCCTCCGCTGCAAAGAATTATCCCCCTTGTTTACTTAGTTAAAAGACGAGCAATATCTTGATAAGTAACGGCTATCATTAAAGCCATCAGTAACGCAAAGCCGGTAAGTTGAATCAAGCCCTTCTTTTCAGGAGGTAAAGGTTTTCTACTTATCCCTTCGTAAGTCAATACAGCAAGTTGTCCCCCATCTAAAGCCGGAATTGGTAAAAGATTTAAAATCCCAAATTGAATACTTAGAATGGCCGTTAAACTAAAGAGATCGGCAAGACCTTGTCGGGCACCTTCGCCAATAACTTGGACAATTCCAACCGGACCGGATAATTCAACCGGTACTTCTCCGGTAATCATTTGGATAATCAACAGAACAACTAATCTGGTAAACTCAACAGTTTGCTGAACCCCGTACTGTACTGCCTTAAATATGGAAACCCGTTCATGGATAACATTAGGTGAAATGCCAATTAAACCTCTTCCGGTTTGTTCATCTAGTTCAGGAATTATTTCCAAAGAAATTATGTTTTTGGTCGCTGCTTTTTCGATGGTAAAGGTCACTTTTTCACCAGGACTAGCATGAATTTGTCTGGTCACTGAAGTCCAATCAGGTGTATCGACACCATTCACTGCTAAAATTTTGTCACCTGCTTCAAGACCAACTGTCGCAGCCGGTTTTCCAGGAATTATACTTCCTATGACATTCTCATTACTTGCAGCTGGCACACCAAACCAAGCAAAAACTATAATGAACAAAATTGCACCTAGTACAAAATTCATAAAAGGCCCTGCAACAATAACCGCCATCTTTTGCCAAATAGATTTGCTTTCAAAGCTCCGTTTCAGCAGTTCACTCCTACTTACCTGTTCTTCTTCATTAATTTCTTCCTGACTCAAAAATCTAACAAATCCGCCAAAGGGTAGAAGTCTAATTGTGTACAAAGTTTCCTTACCTTTAATACCAAATAGTTTCGGCCCAATCCCGAAAGCAAACTCGAGAACTTTAATTCCGGCTTTTTTAGCTACATAAAAGTGACCAAATTCATGCATCAGAATTAAGAGCCCAAACACAAAGACAATCGCGAGAAAAGTTAGCAAAAACTTTCACCTCTTTAATCTATTTCTTTCTCCGTTGAATTAGTTCTTCACAATACTCTCGCGCCCAGTTGTCGGCATTAAGTATTTTTGCCAAGTTATCAGCAGCTGAAACCTGATGTTCGCTGCAAACTTGCTCTACTAATTCATACATTTCAAGATATTTTATGCGCCGTGCTAAAAATGCATGTACGCAAACCTCATTAGCTGCATTCAAAACAGCTGGTAAGGTTCCCCCGCTTTTCCCACATTTATATGCCAAGTTTAAAGATGGGAAATTATGGTGATCCGGTTCGGCAAAAGTTAAGTTTTTACCGGCAAGGGATAAAGGGTTAAAATTAACATCCCATCTCAGAGGATAACTCAAAGCATATTGAATCGGTAACCGCATATCAGGCATCCCCAACTGAGCAATGATTGAACCGTCAATATATTCTATCATTGAATGAATTATACTTTGGGGATGTATTAAAACCTCAATATTTTCGTAGTTCACCCCAAATAAAAACCTGGCCTCAATTATTTCTAAAGCTTTATTCATCATTGTCGCTGAGTCAATACTAATTTTTGCACCCATATTCCAGTTCGGATGTTTTAAAGCCATTTCCGGAGTAACTGCGGCTAACTTTGCCCTGTCCCAACCCCAAAAAGGGCCGCCCGAAGCAGTCAATATTATTTTTTTGACCGTTCTCAAATCACCGTGCAGGGATTGAAAAATCGCCGAATGTTCACTATCTACAGGTATAATTAAACATCCGTTGCTGTTAGCAGTGGCCATTACTAATTCACCGGCAGCGACTAAAGTTTCTTTATTAGCAAGAGCAATGTTTTTCCCGCTTTCTAAAGCTGCCAGTGTCGGCCTTAGTCCAATACTCCCACTTACTGCCGTAACAACCGTTTCTACTTCAGGAGACACTGCTACCTCTAGCAGTCCATCCATACCCGTAAGAATTTTTATCGGTAAGTCTTTTACCCGGGCCTTTAGTTCAGTAGCAGCTTTATGGTCGTAAAGAACTGCCAGCTTCGGACGAAATTTTCTTATTTGTTGCTCCATCAGAGAAATATTAGCAAAGGCTGCTAGAGCTTGAACTTGAATTTTGCCTTGAGAAGTCTCCACTACTTCTAAAGTTTGAGTCCCTATGGAACCAGTCGAGCCTAATACCGATATTATTTTCACTATAATAACTCTCCTTGAAACATTCAAGCCTGTTTTAGAAATAAAATTATCTTAAATTAAGCTATAATGGCCATAAGTTTTACCCTACCAATCCTAGGACTAATGCAAAATAAACTAAAGGTAAGGCAAATAAAAAACTATCAAATCGATCCAAAATTCCGCCGTGCCCAGGAATCAACTTCCCGGAATCTTTGACGCCGGCCATTCTTTTTAATGATGATTCAAAGAGGTCACCTATCTGAGATACTGCACTCGTTAGGACTGAAAGAAGCATAATAGTCCAAAGTGTTCCCTCTTTTGTAATAAACCAAAAAACAATACCAAAAATTAATGCCGCAATTAATCCACCAATCGAACCTTCTACGGATTTGTTTGGGCTTACTCGAGGAGCTAATTTATTTTTTCCCCAGGCGTTGCCAATAAAGAACGCCCCGGTATCTGTAATCCAAACCAATAGAAAAACATAAAAACACCAGTAAATACCCTCCGGTAGCTCTCTAAGATAATATAAGAAAGTAAAAGAGGCAACCGGATAAAACAGAGATATAAAATTATAGGATGCTTCACTAAAAGAAGCTTTAGGATACACCAGAGCATACCAGCCAAAAACAATTATCAACCATAAAACTCCCAAAGGAAGAAGCCATTCAACCTGCCCACATAAAAAGAAGGTTAACCAAATACAGCAATAAACTACAGCAATTGTCGGTCGTTGGCTAAAAGAAGCTAATTGACCAATCTTTAAAAACTCTCTTAACGCCAATAAAGCAAGCCCTACTACCAGTATGGCTAAATACCATCCTCCAAGCCAGGTTATAAATAATAGTAGGGGTGCTCCGATAAGGGCACTTAATACTCTTTTAGTCATTAGTTTGTTCAACTTTCTTGATACCCCCAAATCTTCGTTCCCGGTTTTGAAAAATCCTAACAGCTTCGACTAGGGAATTTTCGTTAAAGTCAGGCCAACATTCCGGTACAACAACAATTTCTGAATAGGCAACCTGCCAAAGTAAAAAATTACTAAGCCTCATTTCCCCAGATGTCCTAATTAATAATTCCGGGTCGGGGCAGTTTTTAGTAAATAAATATTTTTCCAAAGTATTCTCAGTTATTTCTGAGCAAATAAGTTTCCCTTTTTGAACGTCGTCGACAATCTGTTTAACAGCATTTACCAGTTCCGCTCGGCCACCATAGTTTAGGGCAAGATTAAATACCAGGCCACTGTTGTTTTTTGTACGCTCACAAGCATAATAGATTGCTTCCTTCACATCTGCGGACAATGGGCTAAGATCTCCTAAAATTTCTATTCTGACGTTGTTGGTGTGAAGCTCATCTAATTGTTTACGTACATATTCTTTGAGCAAAGACATCAGAATCCCTATTTCTGATTGGGGCCTCTTCCAGTTCTCCGTGGAGAAAGCATAAACCGTCAAGTATTTGACCCCGATTTTATGGCAAAACTTTACGATTCTTTTTAGTGCTTCAACTCCAGCTCTATGCCCCATTGTCCTAGGCATTCCACGCATTTGAGCCCATCTGCCGTTGCCGTCCATGATAATTGCAATATGTTTAGGGACTTTATTTAAATCTATGTTCCTTAGAGCATTTTCAGACATACTATTTTCCCTATTTTGCACTAACACCAACCTCTATTCTCGCCCAATTATCCAGGACCCTTTGTGGAAAAGACCCCCTTAACAGGGGGCCGAAACTTAGCTTATTTAATAA
>JAAYSI010000008.1 GCA_012524045.1 Peptococcaceae bacterium
GTTCCGTTACCAATAGTTCTTGAACATAGATATGTCGGGCAAATTCTCCTCTCGGAAGTACATTGTCCTTTTCTATATAGCCGATTTGTTCTAACTGGGATCTTTTACGTAGATACTCTTGGTTGAAAGTATTATAGTCGGGAAGCGATGCTAGTTGGTTTTTAAGTGAACTGATTTTTTCTTCTAGGCGACTCCATTTTTCTGAGTGGAAACTGCATAGATTCAAATGTTTCTTAGAACAGCCTTTGGGCTTTCGTTTTAGAGCTTTTTCCCATCTATTAATTTTCCGACGCATTTGTCTAGCGTATATTTTATTTCTGCGTCTCGGGTCCAGTTTATTGTAGGCTCTGCGTATTTTTTCCAGCTCTTTGTATTTAGGATAATATTTTAGAGGACATCTGTAAGAGCCAACTAAGCTACATAAATGTTCCTGGGATTTTGAAGATTCTTTGGTGTAATATTCTATTTCATTTTTAATTTTCTCAGCAGTTATTAGATAGGAATGGACAGCAAAACTCTTTCTTAAATAAAGTTCAATTTGTTCTTGATTAAAGGTTGCTAAAAGGTTCAGCACTGTATTGTAGGAAAGCTTAAACTGACTCTTTAGAGGTTCTAATTTATTGATATCAAATTTTATTGGTGGTTCTTTGTCAAAATAATTTAAATCTATTAAAGCAAAGGAATAGCCTTTATCGTCAATTCCACGTCGTCCAGCACGACCGGACATTTGGAAAAATTCATGATTAGCTAAAGGCCGAAAATTATAGCCGTCATACTTATTTAACGAATCGAAGCAAACTGCTTTGACCGGGTAATTGATACCGACACTAAATGTTTCCGTACAGTAAAGGATTGAAATCATTCTACTTAAAAAGAGATCTTCAACTACTGATTTTTGCAAAGGAAGAAGACCGGCATGATGATAAGCTATTCCTTTACTACATACTTTATACAATTTGTGGGTAGAAGCGGACCAAGAACTTTCCTCGCCAAAATTCTCCATAAAAACATTCTCGACTATTTGTTTTTGTTCCGGCGTTAAGTAATTTCTTTTGTAGGATAATTCGAATGCTTTTTCCGCACATTGTTTTCTGCTGAAAACAAAATATAGCGCAGGTAGAAATTCATTTTCGATATTTTTAACCAAATCCAAATGGCTAACAGGTTTAAACAAAGGCAAACCATGGGTATTATTATCTTTTTGCTTTATTTTCTGGTAATAAAACTTAACTAAACTATTATAATCAACGAAACCAGTCTCTGCTGTGAAATAATAGTAACTTAAGGGGACAATTCTATTATGCTCTTCGATTAAAATAACCTTTTCATTTCTGATAGACTCAATCCAGCTGACAAGCTCCTGAGCATTCGCTATAGTGGCACTAAGGCCAAGAATTTTAATATTGACAGGCGCTAAAATTATCGATTCTTCCCATACAGTTCCTCTTTCCTCATCATTAAGCCAATGGATCTCGTCGAAAATAACATAAGCAATATTTTTTAGATTTTCGTCCTCTGTAATTACTTGGTTTCGGAAAATCTCAGTAGTCATAATCAGTAGCGGCGCCGTGGGATTAATTACAATATCTCCGGTCATTATTCCTATTTGCTCATTACCGAATTGCTTAACAAAATCTTTATACTTTTGATTACTTAAAGCCTTAATAGGTGCCGTATAGACAATTCTCTTATTATTTTGAATAGCTATGTCAACTAAGTAATCGGCAACCAATGTTTTTCCTGTTCCTGTAGGTGCTGACACAATAACAGAATAGTTTTGGTTTATGGCTTGGATTGCTTCAACCTGAAATCTATCGAGCTCGAGATTACGGTACTTTTCAATCATTTGTCTCATCCCACTTCTATTTAAGATCTTTTCAAAGTCTAAATAATTTTAACAAAGTAAACTAGTATACGCAAATAAAAGGGAGTTGACATAATAAAACTGACCCTAAAAGGTCAGTATAAATGTTTTTATAATAGATTTAGATGTTTGCACCAGGAATGCACCGATATTTACAAAAGGATTCTAAAAAGTATAGTATAAGTAAGAAAGGGGTAAGAATAGGTATCTATAGAAAATCATATCGATTAAAACATGCTTAAATATATTACATTTAGATATTAGTCAAGAGTTTCACTAGAGATTGAATGAGAAGGATTAGCTGCAACTATTTGGGAGGCAGATATAACTTCAGCCAATACCCTGGTCTTATCAGGAACGGTTTGAGCTTTAAAACTAGTAAACACTTCGCCCTTAAGAGAAACAAAATATCTTGGTGGAAGTCTGTTTAAAGCAAAAGCCATAATGTCGGCTCGACATCTTTCACATTGGCAAGGTAGACCACTCTTGGGCAAGTATTCCTCCAGAGTTTTTTTGACAAGTAATTCGGTATAGTTTCTTAATTCATACATCAGGTTTTCCCCTTTATCTATTTGTTCTAATTTTAACCTAATAAGGTTTAAAATAAAATATATAGATTTGACTTTTTAATTAATTATGTTTTAACAGTTAGTGTAAAATTACTTTGGGAAAAAACCAAAAA
>JAAYSI010000094.1 GCA_012524045.1 Peptococcaceae bacterium
GCGCGGGTATTGAAGGCCACAGGGACAATCACCGGGCACAAACCGGGTTAAATCATGAGTCCGATAGCGTATTAGCGGCGCTCCCTCTTTGGTCAGAGTCGTAATTACCAGTTCACCCATCTCCCCAATTGGCAGCACTTCGCCCGTTCTTGGATCGATAATTTCAAAATAGAAATAATCATCCCAATAGTGCATACCGCATTCGTAATCACAGCTCATGGCAATACCCGGTCCGTAAATTTCAGTTAAGCCGTAAATATCATAGAGCTGGACACCCAGTTCGTTGGCAATGCGCCGGCGCATTTTCTCTCCCCAACGCTCCGAACCAATGATTCCTTTTTGCAAATGAATCTGGTCCCGAATACCCCTTTTGGCGATTTCCTCAGCTAACAGCAAGGCATAGGAAGAGGTAGCGCATAAAACTGTACTCTTCAGATCGATCATCATTTTAAGCTGCTTATCCGTATTGCCCGGCCCCATCGGGATAACCATCGCCCCCAACAGCTCCGCCCCGGTCTGAAAGCCTATACCGGCAGTCCAGAGCCCATAACCCGGGGTTACATGTACCCTATCCATATTGGTCAGCCCGGCAGTTTCGTAGCAACGCTTAAACATCTCCGCCCAATCAGCTACATCCTTCCGGGTATAGGGTATAATAACCGGCAAACCGGTTGTTCCGGAAGAAGAATGAATCCGGACAACTTCGCTTTCCGGCACGGCCTGGAGTTTTAAAGGGTAAGCCTCTCTTAAATCCGCCTTATCGGTAAACGGCAGAGTTTCAAAATCTGCCTGACTGCGAATGTTACTAATATCTATCCCTGCAAATTTTTTCTGATAAAAGCCCCCTTCAATAGCCACCAGGTCTTCGAGCTGCTTTTTAATAATCCGGAATTGTCGCTCGCTCATACTGAACCTGTCGTTGGAAAAAACACTGTCAATCATAGTTACCTCCCATAATAAAAAAGTCTCAAGTACAAGCATACTTGAGACGAATAACTCCGCGGTGCCACTCAAATTGATCTAAGATCAAGACCCACTTTTACATATACCAACATATATGCCATCGAAGATAACGGTGATGGATTCCGTCAACGCCTACTGTTATTTCGGGTTGCCCTCAAAAGCCCATTCAGCTGAAATTTCCATATCGCTTTCCCACCAAGCTGCGACTCTCTAAGATGTTCCTTCCAGCCTACTACTCTTTCTCATCGGTTTGCAAAAAGATAAAACTTTATTATTAATCATTGATAGAAAATCATTGATAAAAATGTACCGACTAAATCGCTAATGAAAATAGATAGCTAAGTGATAAATAAATGTTAATACACTTAGATCCTTTTGTCAATTTCCTTTTTTCTTGTCGATTTCCTCTTTACACTGAACACCCAGGCTTCAACTCGGATAATCAGATCCTAGTTCCTTTGCTCCTTCATGTAGCGCCCTGAGGTTCATCGCCAAAATCTTCTCTGGCAGCATTCGGCGTAAAGTAGCCTCCAATTCATCGACCGTAAAGCCGAGCCTGCCGCTGGCGGCCGCCACACCGGGCAATACGACATTAATAACCTTTGGGCTGCCGCATTTTTGACAAATACTGTCCGTATCCACAAATATGACCTTACTGACCTTTTCTTGCAGATAAGTAAGCATGGCCGAGACTTCATAAGCCTTCTCATTGAGCGCAGCGCTGGCCGGCTTTAGCGCTGTTTTGCTGACTATAACCAGCCCGTCCTCTTTTAAATAACGCAAGGCCCTGACTGCTTCGGCGGGCTCAAAGCCAATAATCAGATCAGCGGTTTTCTCCGGAATCAGCGGCGAATAGACCTGTTCGCCAATGCGCACATGGCTGACCACACTACCGCCCCGCTGAGCCATTCCTATGGTTTCCGCTGTCCGCACCTGCAAGCCCTTAGCCATCGCTGTATCAGCAATCAATTTGGCCGCCAAAATCGTGCCCTGACCCCCAACTCCGGTTAAAATACAATTCATCACTTTCCACCTCCGTCCGTCCCAAGCAGCTCAATAGCCCCAAAAGGACAAACCTGAGCACACAGCGAACAGCCGTAGCAAAGGGAGGGCGAAATTACTGCTTTCTTCTCCGCCATATACATAGCCGGACAGCCTAACTCTTTAATACAAAGTCGACAACCGTTACATTTTTCCTTGTCCACATAGTAAAGCTCAGTGGCTTTGAAGAGTTGAATACATGGAGCCTCAAAAATTACCGCCGCCACTCCTTTATAATCGGCCGCTGCAGTCACCACTTTTTGGGCCTCCGCTAAATCAAAAGGATTGGCTAGTGCGATATGCTTAACCCCTAAGGCTTCTAGGACTTTGTCGATCCGGATTTTAGCCGAGATACTGCCCATCATGGTTTGCCCGGTTCCAGGATGGGGTTGATTCCCGGTCATGGCCGTAGTCGAATTATCCAGCACCACCAGCACAATATTGCTTTCATTGTAAACAGCATTAACTACCCCCGGTATCCCGGTATGGAAAAAGGTCGAATCCCCGATAAAGGCAAAGTTAACACAGTCCGGCTCCACCCGCTGTAGTCCCTGGGCCATAGTCACATCCGCCCCCATGCACAAACAAGTATCCACCATCTCCAGCGGTTTAGCATTACCGAGGGTATAACAGCCAATATCGCCGCAAAATATCGCTTTACGCCCTTTCATGGCCTTTTTGACTGCGTAGAAGGAAGCCCGATGCGGACAACCGGCACAAAGCACCGGCGGCCGAGCCGGAAGTTCTATATCTGGGCTTGCTTCATCCTGCGAGCTCTGTAGGCTTCTCCCGTTTTGCAGCGCCTGCCCTTCTCCCGCACCCTTAAGGCCTAAAAACTTCGCGAGCGCTGCTTGGACGATCTCCACGGTATTCTCCCCGGCACAGGGCAGATCCGCGGTCAGTTTACCTTTAATTTTTACCGGCAGCTGATATTTCCCACTCAAATAGACCAATTCCCTTTCTATATACGGGGACAATTCTTCCAGCACCAGCACTTCATCCACATCCTGCAAAAATTCCCGCGCCAGCTTTTTCGGGAAAGGATAAGGCGTAGCCACTTTGAACAACTTGCAAGAAACACCCAATAAGGCTAACGCTTCTTGGGCATAAGCATAACTAATCCCGCCGGCCGCAATACCCTTGCGGCCAAAATCGCCAGAGCCAATAATTTCATTGCCCTTGAAGTCTGCAAAATCTTCGGCCAGCAGCTCATTTCGGTTTTCAATTTTAATGTGGTTTTGATAGGACAAACGTGGGAAAATAACCCATTTCGGATCCTTCACAAAACCCTCCGGAGTTATTTGCAACCTTTCCGAACTAACCTCCAGCGAGACACTGGCATGGCAAATCCGCGTAGTGGGTCGAAATAGCACCGGCGTCTGATATTTTTCCGAATACTGAAAAGCCTGGCCAATCATTTCGTAAGCCTCTTCCGGTGAAGTCGGATCAAAAACGGGCAGTTTGGAAAAAACTCCAAACTGCCTGGTATCCTGTTCAGTTTGGGACGAAATAGGGCCCGGATCGTCCGCCACCACAATAACCATTCCGCCTTTAACCCCGATATAAGCCAGGCTCATCACCGGATCCGAAGCGACATTTAAACCCACCTGTTTCATGGTAACCATGGTTCGCGCTCCGGCTAACGCAGCGCCTGCCGCTACCTCCAAAGCTACTTTTTCATTGACCGACCATTCCACATAGACATCTCCCGGATTACGTTTAGCAATTGTTTCTAAAATCTCTGTGGAAGGCGTTCCCGGATAGCCGGTAACCACGCTGACTCCGGCTTTTAACGCTCCCAGCGCGATTGCTTCATTTCCCATTACTAATTCTTGTGGCACTTTTCTCAACCTCTGTTCTATTTATATTTAGCAAATATCTCTTATTTGGCATTTATCATTTAGAGCTACTAAGATTAATACTACTCCAATTTTGCCATAGTCGCAACAGATATATAAATGTTAAACATTACATATAATCTAGAGAACATACCAAGCCAGTCAGTAAAAATCTGTTGCAAGGAGGTGGCCGTATGCTAATCCATGTGGTTCGAGCCGGCGATAGTCTCTGGAAAATTTCTAATATGTACCAGACCACCATCCAAGCTATTGCTGAGCTGAACGCCTTAACCGATCCGGATAGGTTGGTTATCGGCCAAGCTTTAGTGGTCCCAACCCGGGATAGAATTCATATGGTTAAAGCAGGAGATAGCTTATGGAAAATAGCCCAAAACTACGACACAACTGTGCAAAACCTCATACAAGCCAATAATATTACCGACCCAAACCTTATTTACCCCGGCCAGCGCCTGCTTATTCCCAGCCGCTCAAAACCAACCATAAGTGTGAATGCCTATACTTACTTCTTCGGAACCAGAGCTGTTCCGATGGTCCAGGAGGTAGCCCGC
>JAAYSI010000095.1 GCA_012524045.1 Peptococcaceae bacterium
CTTTCGAGTAATCTAATAATATTATTACGGACTATTGATTAATTTGAAAACGGCATACTCTGGCCCCATTTGCCCAGCAATCTACCTCTTTCACCTTAAGGTCCTTGCCGGTATAGACTTTTAGGATACCGGCTAAAAAACCCTCATCGTAGTCACACACAGTATCTCCGATTATCGGCAGCCCCGAACAATCCAAATCTTCAGCTACGGATAATACAATATTTAAATTGTCAGGATCCAGTTCCTCTATGCGCAAAACTCCAATTTTCATTTCAATTAGCTTATCTTTAAGTTCTGTAACAAAAGTGCTCAAGTCTAAATTAACATTTAAAAAGTTCCGGCAAAAGCTTTCGCCGGCAGCTTTTCCCGCTTGGTAAAAAAGCTTTCTGGCAACTGCTTCGCCATATTCAGCAGCAATTTGATCACGTAGAGTATACTGCATCAGTCTATAAACTAAAACAGGTACGTCCTGACCTAGATTAGGCCGCCCTAAGTTAACATTCTCTAAATCTAAATACTCAACTAAAGAGCGGTACTGCCTGCTGGGCATTATACTCCCCCTTTCTTTTATCCCTTCCTCATGTTTTTGTTTTTCCACGTCTATATTTATTTAATCCCAATATTTAAGGCTAATCCCTAATAATATGAATTCTTCATTTTTCGGCATCTTCCTGCTAAGCGAGCTTAAAACTAAGAAGCGCCGAAAACTTAGCTCGTACAGCTTTTAATATACCGTAGTTACCATCGGGTAATACCCAAAGTCTAGGTACGACTGTATCAATAAACGAGCAGCTTCGACGCCTGATAGTCAGTAATGCACGAATATATTTATCGGTTTTTAACGATGAAGACATCTAATCCCCAAAGCTTAAACCAAGCTTTCTGGCCGCAAGTAGAACCGGATCATCCGGCTTAATCTGCTTTATGTGGTTTACTGCATCAGCCAGCGGAACCTCGCAAATCTCATTACCCCTCAGAGCTACCATTGTTGGGAAAGTCCCCTTTAAAGCGGCATCCACCGCAGCAACTCCATACCGGGTGGCTAATACTCGGTCATAGGTGTTCGGCGAACCCCCGCGTTGGATATGTCCTAACACTGTAACCCTAGTCTCCAAATGAATGAGTCCTTCCAAGTCTTTAGCTACTTTAGCGCCAATCCCACCTAATTTTACAGGGTCAGTCCGATCAGGAAGAATACTTTGCACCACCATCTCCCCGCCTAAGGGCTTGGCACCCTCCGCAACGACCACAATACTGAATTTTTTACCCTTTTCCTTACGGCTATTAATCGCTTCTGCCACCTTTTCTATCCGGTATGGAATCTCCGGAATCAAAATCACGTCTGCTCCTCCGGCCATGCCGGAATAAAGGGCAATCCAGCCGGCATAGCGTCCCATCACTTCTAAAATCATTACCCGATGGTGAGATTCAGCGGTGGTGTGCAGTTTATCTATGGCATCCTGCGCTGTTTCCACCGCAGATTGAAAACCAAAGGTATAATCGGTAGCAAGCAAGTCGTTATCTATGGTTTTAGGAACACCAATGACTTTTAAACCTTTTTGCGCCAGTTCTAAGGCAATGTTTAAGCTACCGTCGCCACCGATAACAATTAAAACATCAACACCTAGATCTGCAAGATTCTGAATCACTTCGTCTGACCTGTCTTCACGGACTTCTTGCCCGGCGCGTTCCGTCCAATAGGCAAAAGGATTATCGCGATTAGAGGTGCCTAAAATCGTTCCGCCCCGCGGTAGAATTCCGGAAACATCCTGCAGGTCCAACGGTTTAAATTCTTTTTCGATCGCCCCTTTAAAGCCATCCAGGATTCCAACAACTTCCAGGCCATAATTCCTAGCTGTACGGACAACAGCTCTTAGCACCGCATTAAGACCGGGGCAATCCCCGCCTCCGGTTAGAACTGCAAGTTTACGCATGCTACCCCTCCTAGAATCTAAAATCTCTGTTACTAGGTTCGCGATTTCCCTCTACTTTCTCTATGTTAGCAATTCCTCGGCTTGAAGCAATTCTTTTGGCATCACTGTCCGTCATAAAGCCCAGGGCCATTTCCACTTTGCGCCCGGCTTTACGGAGTTCGCGACAACGCTTAATTACTGCTCCCGGTGATTGGCCGTAAACGAGAATATCGGAATTTTCTACTTCAAAGTCGTTTATTTGTTCAAGCAGAAGGCCGAGATTTATAGCAAATCCTGTCGCCGGTAAATTCAGCCCAAAATCAGCATAAAGCGTATCATAACGCCCACCCTCTATTACCGGTATTCCTATGCCCGGCAAATAACCTTCAAAAATAGCACCTGTATAATAAGAGAATCCACGTAAAATTCCTAAGTCCAAATTAACATAATCTTGGACTCCAAAATCTTTTAGATAAAGGTAAATCGTCCTCAAGGATTCTATCGCCCTTCTGATAGCAATTATATGATCCCAGTTTTGCAACTTGTCCAAAACCTCTTCTCTGCCGGTCAAAGTTGGCATGGCCAGAAGTAGTTCCTTTGCCTCAGCCGGAATAGTACTTTGCGAGACAAGGCTTTCCAGTTTGACCATATCCTTACGGGCTATTCCATCCTCAAGTTCTTTCCGAAGTTTCAAATCAAAAGCCATTTCTTCGGCCAGACCGGAAAAAATCGCATTGTGGCCCAGACTTAATTGGAAATTTCTAATCTCCAACGAACGTAAGATTTCAACAGCCAAGGCAATAACTTCCGCATCAGCCAATTCGGAGCCTGCTCCGATAGATTCTACACCTACCTGCCTAAATTCTGCATAATGAGCTGAATTATTCCTGTATACGTCTCCACTATAACAAAACCTTAGCGGTAATTCCTGACCTTTTAATCTGGTGGCAACCATTCTTGCAATTGGCGTGGTGAATTCAGGTCTTAGCACAAGCACATGCCCATTTTTATCAAAGAATTTGTATAAATTATCTTCTTTATTTGGATCTGGTTCTATACACGCTTTATACTCCAAACCGGGAGTAAGTACTTTTTGATAAGACCAATTTTTGCATACTTGAAGTGCCTGTTGTTCCAGTTTTTCCAGGCAGGCCAATTGCTTTGGAAATAAATCTCGCATACCTTCCGGTAGTTTAAGCCCTTGGGCTGAACGCTCCATAACACTTTCACCTCATAAAATATCAATAGTTTAAGAATTATTTTTCTCCGCCAAACGCTGAAGGACTAATTTATATCCATCGGCACCGTAATTCAAACAACGTTTTACTCTGCTTATAGTAGCCGAACTCGCTCCGGTTTCTTCAGCTATCCTAGTATAAGTAACATCTGCTTCCAACATTTTGGCCACTTGCAGCCGCTGAGCAAAAGCTTTGAGCTCAGCTACCGTAGCAATATCCTGAAAAAAACGATAGCATTCCTCTTTTGTTTGAAGCAGCAAAATAGCCTCAAACAGGGCATCCGTCATTTCATCCTTAAGCCTTTCGTCAGTTGCCATATTGGCACCTCCATCAAAAAGTTTCTTTCATACTTTAATTTATGAAAGTATTTGCCACCTGTCAAGTAAAATTTCATTAATTAAGAAGAAAACTTTAAAAATCTTATATTAATCTTATATAAATTATAAATTAGCTCTCTAATTGTATAATTGCATATAATAAATATTATATATAATTTATCTAGCTCCTAAATCTGTAAAAAATATGTTGTTGACTTTTTACCCTATTCGAGATATATTAAATGGCAGAGCAAATTGCTCGTAAAATTTAATCAGAAAATCTCTTATCCAGAGTGGTGGAGGGACTGGCCCTATGAAACC
>JAAYSI010000096.1 GCA_012524045.1 Peptococcaceae bacterium
TACTCTCCGTAGGGCGCTGTGCAAAAGGTGCGTAGAACTATGGTGAATAGCAATAGCCTTGCGGCTGTCAACATCAACCATAGCCGAAACAGTATCACCTTTGCTCAATACTCCATGTTTAACAAGAACTCTATGACTTACAGTTCCACTGGGTAATTTTTTAAGTTCTATGATTTCAGCTAGAACTTTATCTGTCCTAATAATACCATCATCAGAAACTTGCCCTCCGCTTTCAGTATAGAAAGGGGTTTGGTCTAAAAAGATATAAGCTTCATCGCCTTCACCGACACTGTCGGCTTCCCCGTTATCAGTGATAATCTCTAGAACTTTGCAATCTGCAGCCAATTGAGAATATCCTAAAAACTTAGTTGAACCGAATAATTTAGCCTTTTCAATTAATAAATTATTTTCGAAAGCTTTTATACGCTGTTGGGATTGTTCTTTGGCCAAACGTCTATGTTCATCCGCGGCTTTTTGGAACGAACATTTATCGACCGATAAGCCCTCCTCGCTAAGTATTTCCTCTGTCAATTCCACTGGAAAACCATAAGTTTCGTAAAGGTGGAAAGCATCCTCGCCGCTGAGCTCTTCTTTACCGGCTTCCCGAAGAACCTTTATTTTATCTTGTAAAATAATGGTCCCCTGTTCCAAAGTGGCTTGGAAGTTTTTCTCTTCTAACCTTAAATGATTTAAAATATAATTTTCATTATCTCTTAACTCCGTATAATACTCAGCATAATTTTCTTTTATCACGTAATATATTTCTTCCAAAAATGGTTTTTCTATACCTATTAGCCGTGCATATCTAATCGCCCGGCGCAAAATCCTTCGCAAGACATATCCTCGACCATCACTGCTGGGTCGTATTCCATCACTTAGCATAAAAGCAACTGCCCGGCAATGGTCAGCAACAACTTTCAGGGCGACATCAACTTTAGGATCTTTTTTATACTCTACCCCAGCAATCGTGGCAATTTTTCCTATTATAGGCAAAAATAAATCCGTATCAAAATTTGATTCAACTTCTTGAAGAACCGATGCTATCCTTTCCAAGCCCATACCTGTATCAATGTTTTGTTTGGGCAGAGGTGTCAAATTACCCTGTTCATCTCTGTTAAACTGCATGAAAACCAGATTCCAGATTTCTAAAAAGCGATCGCAATCGCAGCCCAATGAACAATTTTCCTTTCCACACCCGCGTGTTTCACCAAGATCAATATAAATCTCCGAGCACGGCCCACAGGGTCCTACTGGTCCGGCAGCCCAAAAATTACTCTCGTCTGTTACTATCCTGTCGGGATTCACACCAGCCTCTTTTATCCAGAGCTCCCTAGCTTCTTGGTCGTCCGGATAAATAGTTATCCACAATTTTTCAATCGGAAGTTTTAACACATCAGTAACAAATTCCCAAGCCCAGGTAATTGCTTCTTTTTTAAAATAATCGCCAAATGAAAAGTTCCCCAACATTTCAAAGAAGGTATGATGTCTTGCAGTTTTTCCCACAGATTCCAGATCTGGAGTTCGTACGCATTTTTGCGAAGTAGTAACCCTAGCAAAGGGAGGTTCAACTTGACGCATAAAATATGGTTTAAAAGGTACCATACCTGCTACTGTTAGCAGCAAAGTTGGATCCTCTTGCGGAATAAGAGAAGCACTGGGTAAAATTTTATGTCCTCTTTGTTCAAAAAACTTTAAAAACATTTCACGCAACTGATTACCGGTATACATCTTCTTCCTCCTTATATGGAAGGCTCTTAAGAGAGCTTAAATTTACTTAACATAGGTAAAACCTGTAATATACCACTTAAGTATATCTAAAAGGAAAGTTTTCTGTCAACAGTGCTCAGTTTTTAGTTGATTTAAGATTTTTGGGAGATACCAGATAATAATATATCTCTCGGAAAAAAATCCTAAGAATTGCTGCAACCGGTACGGCTATTAACATACCTACAATGCCGCCAAGTTCTCCTCCAGCTAAAAGGGCAAATACTACCCACAATGGATGCATACCAATTTTGTTGCTCATCAAGCGTGGATTGATAATATCCCCATCAACTTGCTGAACAACAAAAATTATTAACAAAACTTTTAGCGCATGCCACGGGCTATGGCTTAAGGCTAAAGCCACAGCGGGAATTCCTCCCAGAACCGGACCAAAATAAGGTATGAGATTAGTGATCCCGCAAATTACCCCTATAATGAGGCCATATTCTACTCCAATTAATTTTACACCCACACCTATTAATACTCCAACAATCAAAGCGTCCAATAAATTCCCTTGAATATACCTTTGAATAATGTAATCAATTTCCTGGAGTATCTTCTGCCACTGTCCGGCCATCCTCCCAGATACCAGATTGATTATACCATTAGAAATCCTTTTTGCTTCTAATAAAAAATAAATAGCTAACACCGGGGATAGAATCATCAGGCCAATAGACATGACTAGTTTCGGAATATTATTAATTACGCTCTCCAGCCAATTAATTAGGTAGATCTCACCCTTTATAAATTGCTGATCTATTAGTTTATTTACTTCGCTAGGCAAACCTTTTTCTGAATAATAATTTCTGGCACTTTGCAGGTATTCGTAAATTACCTGTATTCTATCCGGCAAGACTGTAACTAGCTTTCCTAATTCTATGTAAAGCTTGGGTAATAAAATAAAAAGAATTACTAAAAAAAATACATTTACCCAAATAAAAATTACTAGAACTGCCCCTGTCCGATTTAGTCCTTTTTTCTCCAGCCAGTTGACTGCCGGACTAAGAAGATAAGCTATTATTGCTCCAACAATAAAAGGAGGGATTATAGTCCTTACTTTAACAAGAAAAAAGAGTATAAGTAGGGCTAATAGAAGTATAAGTGCAATCCTTTTATCAAAAAAACGCATTTCCAATTTGCAGCCCCCATTGGCTTAAGACAATAAAAGGCCGGTCTTTTCAAATCTTTGAAAATCCCAACCTCCTATACATGTCCCCTATACATGTAATCCAAACTAGATTCTCTGAAGTCTATTCAGCAATTGCTTGAATTCCCTCATCAACTACCTGAACTACTTCGTCGCTTTCAATATAATAATCCTCCCATGCGACTAAAGAGCCATCCTCTTCTAAGTCATATATTACAATTTTGTCGGTATGACTATTAAACTCAACACAACAATCCCAACAATAATATTGTTCAACACCAACTTTTCCTATTTGTCGCCCACCACAAACCGGGCAAATCATGACATTGAACCCCCTTCAACCACAACCACATCTTCGCTTTCAGCAAGAATATTTTCTTCAAAAATTACCTGTCTGCCTTTAAATAAATCAGAAAATAACCCATCAGAAATTTCGTACCCTAATACCTTTTTAACAAGATTATCAACAAAAATATCCTCTATGGTCCCTTTAATCGCCCCATCACCGTCATAAACTTTACTTCCCACCTTTTCTGACCAAGATGTACCACTTGTTTTATCGCCGGATATTTTTTTCAACAACACTGATTCTTTACCAAAGGATATAATATCGGCTCTGGGAATTATCTTAATTTGAGAATTTATCAGAGAATCCTTTTCTACGATTATTCCGTTAACCATATTTTCCGTCTCATCAAAAAGTATATCTTTAACTAACCCTAGCTTATCTCCTGATTCTTCAAGAATCACAGGAATCCTCAACAATTCTCTCATTCTCCGCATAAGCCTCATCCCCAAAAAAATTATATTACCTCAAACACTTGTATTTTTCCCATATTTGGTTAATTATATTCAAATATTTTAAAGTAGCGGCTGTGGACGTCCCCAAGCCGCATTTTTATATCAGTCTATATATTTTAGGCTTACTAGTTAAACCTTATTTTTTTTAGAGAGGTAGTCTTTGATTGCGGCATGAACAGCATCTGCGGCTAAATTAGAACAGTGCATTTTGGTTTCGGGTAGACCACCTAAGGCCTCAGCCACAACCGCATTAGAAACTGTCAAAGCCTCTTCTAAGGTTTTTCCTTTGACCAATTCAGTAACCATACTACTGGTCGCAACCGCCGCTCCACAGCCAAAAGTTTTAAATTTTATATCTTTAATAGTATTATCCTCTATTTCCAGAGTTATTCGCATTATATCTCCACATTTCGGGTTACCGACTTGTCCAACACCGTCAGGATGCTCTATTTCACCCACATTGCGAGGATTCGTAAAATGATCTATAACTTTCTCTGAATACACCTTTTCAGCACTCCTTTTATACTAAAACTAAGAGTTTGCGCTTGGCTAATTATGAGCTTAATTTTTTATGATAAAGGGGAGACATTTCCCTTAGTCGGTTTACAATTTTAGGTAATTCTTGAATTACAAAATCAATTTCTTCTTCTGTATTTTGACGGCCTAATGTAAATCGTAAAGATCCGTGGGCTATTTCATGGGTTAAGCCTAAAGCCAGTAATACATGGGAGGGATCTAAGGAACCTGATGTGCAAGCCGAGCCACTGGATGCTGCTATACCTAGCATATCAAGGCTTAGCAGCAGGGACTCTCCTTCTACATACCTAATGCATACATTAACATTATTCGGTAAGCGTTTGTCTCCTCGAGGACCATTGAGCCTTACATCTTCGATATTAGACAATATCCCGTCAATTAACTTATCCCTTAGTCTAGTCAATTCTTTGTTATCTTCTGCCATTCTTTCAGCTGCAAGTTCACAGGCCTTACCGAATCCTATTACGCCAGGCACATTTTCAGTTCCAGAGCGCATTTTCCTCTCCTGAGCACCACCAAAAACCAAAGGCATAATTTTAACACCTTTACGAATATATAAAGCTCCTACGCCTTTAGGACCGTAAATTTTATGGCTAGACAGTGACAAAAGGTCAATGTTCATCTTCTGGACATCGATAGGAATTTTACCTAAGGATTGAACTCCATCCACATGAAAAACTATACCCTTTTCCTTGGTAATCTTGCCGATTTCCTCAATAGGCTGGATAGAACCTATTTCATTATTTGCATGCATTAAGCTAATAAGTATCGTGTCTGGCCTAATAGCCCTTTTTAATTCCTCAACACAAATAAGACCCTCGCTGTCGACTGGTAAATAAGTTACCTCAAACCCATTTTTAGCCAAATACTTAAATGTATCCAATACCGCATGATGTTCAATCACTGATGTTATTAAATGTTTTCCCTTATCAGCTCTTGCTCTTACTGCTCCTTGGATAGCCAGATTGTCAGCCTCAGTACCCCCACTCGTAAAAATAATCTCATTAGAATTTGCGCCAATGATTGTTGCAACCTGACTTCGAGCTTCCTCTAAAGCTTTTTTTACTTCGCGCCCAAAGGAGTGCACGCTGGAAGGATTCCCATAGCTTTCAACATAATACTTCATCATTAATTCAGCCACTTCTGGATCCACCGGTGTTGTGGCACTGTGATCGAGATATATGCGCCTCATAAAAAGCCCCCGTTCTTAACAAAATTAGGTTAGACCTCATCATCAAAAAGATTAACCTTTTCTCCTTCTTTTTCGGAATCTTTAATTAAATCAGCCAGCGAGATTGAATCTACAACGTCATTAATAGAATCTCTTACTTTAACCCAAACCTCTCGCGTTACACAAAATTCTGTCTTTTCACAACAGTCGTCTCCATATTGGTCAGTGCATTCTACTGGTGCAATAGGTCCTTCCAGTACTCGTATAACATCACCGATATATATTTCTTCTGGTTTTTTTGCTAGCAGATAACCGCCTTGAGCACCTCTAATACTTTTAACCAATCCTGCTTTTCTTAATTCAGGGACTAACTGTTCTAGATAATGCTCAGAAAGCTTTTGCCTTTCTGCTACACTTTTTAAAGATATGGGTCCTTCTGTCGAATTCTGAGCCAAATCAACCATTACTTGAACCCCATATCTCCCTCTTGTTGAAAACCTCATAATATCCCTGCCTTTAAAATATAATACAGGCTCATTATTGATATTTATATCCTACTAAACCAATCGGAATTTGTCAATAACTTTAATGTTAATTTTCTAGTGCCAGCTTGATATAATAGAAGCTAGCTCTAAATATTTTTTAGAAAGGAAAAGGAAAATGGATTTATTTTCTGTGAGTTTTGACTCTAGTAAAGTAGCTCCGCTGGCTGATAGAATGAGACCCAGAAACCTTGATGAATTTATTGGTCAAGAAGATATATTAGGTCCTAATAAATTACTTAGAAGAGCCATTGAAGCTGACCGAATAAGCTCTTTAATTTTATACGGTCCCCCTGGTACCGGAAAAACGTCGTTAGCCTATGTTATTGCTAACAACACTACATCTCACTTTGTACGAATAAATGCTGTCTCATCCGGGGTAAAAGAAATTAGAGAAATAATTGAAGCTGCTCAGGAGAAACTATATCACTATGGAAAAAAAACTTTAGTTTTTTGTGATGAAGTCCATCGTTTTAACAAAGGTCAACAGGATGTTTTATTGCCTGCAATAGAAAACGGTACCATCACTTTTATTGGGGCAACAACTGAAAATCCATATTTTGAGATCAATTCAGCACTTCTAAGTCGTTCGACTATTTTTAGACTGAACCCTTTAACCGATGAAGAAATTCGCCTTGGTCTGGATAGAGCACTTGCCGATAAAGAACGCGGTTTAGGAGATTATAATGTCAAAATTATGCCCGAGGCCTATGATCATTGGATTAGTTTTGCAGCCGGAGATTTGCGTAGAGCTCTAAATGCGTTGGAAATTGCTGTTCTTACTACCGTGCCAGTCGACGGTGTAAGAACAATTGATCTGAGTATAGCTAAAGATTCAATCCAAGAACAAAATCTACGTTTTGATAAAAAAGGAGATAATCATTATGATATTATCTCTGCATTAATTAAAAGTATGAGAGGTTCTGATCCGGATGCCGCACTTTATTGGTTGGCCGTATTACTAGAATCCGGTGAAGACCCAAGGTTTATTATGCGAAGAATCATTGTCCACGCTTCCGAAGATGTTGGGCTAGCTGATCCAACTGTAATGCTCCAGGCTCACGCTGCTGCTAATGCCCTAGAATGGCTAGGCTTACCTGAAGCTAGAATCCCCATGGCTCAGGCTGTTCTGGCCATAGCTACTGCTCCTAAAAGCAACTCAGTGATTACAGCAATAGATAGAGCAGTTGATTTTGTTAAAAACCATAAAGCAGAATTAGTTCCTGAGCATCTGCGCGATGCTCATTATAAAGGTGCAAATAAATTAGGTCATGGTTCCGGTTATCTTTATCCCCATTCCTTTCCGGGGAATTGGGTAGCTCAAAACTATCTACCTGCTGGTTTAAACGAATTACACTTCTATAAGCCTTCAGGCCAAGGAATGGATAAAAACAGGGGTAAGCCGTGAAGTAGTTAAAACTATAAAGTTATCTGCTTTTTCCATTTCCCTTTTTCCTTGTCTTTAGCTCCTTTTTAAAACTATCCAAAGCCTCTTTCACACGTTGATCCAGAGACTCTTCAATAGTAGGATTATCTAAATCGGCGATGGTAGCCATACTATCTAATAAAGAATCTCTTAGACCTTGATTAATTTCGACCAACTGATATTCTTCTTTAACCCCTGATAAAAGCCTCGTTCGCTCTATTAACCTTGGTTCATTTTGCAGGTTTTTGGTCTGTATTGTCTTATGCTTAATTAATTTCTTTTTACTTGATTTAGCAGGTAGGTTTTCATTAATTATTTCGGCAAAATCCTGATCATCTAAAGCAGCTTGGAACAAATCCAATTCTGCCATCTTCTTAGTTACCCAAAGTTGAACAGCTTGGGGGTCTTCAGTGACAATGAAAGCCTCTTGGATTGAACCCCCATTTTTGAGAAGGAGCTTACAGCCGGTGGTAGTTTCATATTGATAGGTTATGCCCCTCTCCTTCGAATTGGTAACATCTATTACCCCAGGTATAATATCTTTTACCTGCTTAAGCTTACTTAATTCTTCAAGCCAATCGAGAGCACCATCAATAATTGTATGTTCCCTTTTTATTTTTTTACGACGAAATTTCATTATATTCCCTCAAAGCTTATTATTTTAAAAGAATACATGCCGAACATCATAGGAGTCATCTTCTATAGTCATTAGGCCGATCGAAAAATAGGGTTGTCCCCTTTTCTCAGTCGGTGAACCCGGATTAAACATAAGTACTCCATTAATATAATTTTTATAAGGAATATGGCTATGGCCGAACACAATCATGTCTACCTGGTCTTCGATGAACGTATTATAAGCTCTATCTGGCGTGCTACTGCCTTTGCCTTGATAACCATGGGTAATTCCGACTTTCAATTCGCCAAATTGGACTATTGCTTTATCCGGTAGTTCTCCTAGCAGCCAATCACAATTACCTCTAACAGCAATTGTCGGAGCAATTATTCTTAAGTCTTCTAACAATTTTTCCGAAATAAAATCACCTGCATGGATTATTGTATTTACATCCGCTAGAGCTTGCCAGACCGGCTGTGGTAGTGTCTGCCCCTTACGAATATGAGTATCGGACAAAATTGCTACTTTCATATATTTATCTCCTAATACTTCTTATGCTTTTTTTAATTACTTTTATTTTAATGCATATTAATTATTTTTGCTAATTAGCCACTTACATAATAAAAATATTTTTCGGAAAAATAAACAGGGATTAGATTATTCACCCCTGTTTTTCTTTTTATCTATATTGACATTTTAAGGTCTTTCTGATTTCATTTGCAACTCTCCATGTTTCCTGAAGATGTGGAGTTAAAAGCTCAATTTTTCCGCTGACTTTATTAACTAATATATCAGGTGAAGGGTTCGGGTCTTTTACTTTATTAGAATGCCTAATATCAATGGCAATAGTGTCATCGTCACATGCAACTGGAGGAGTAAAATAGTTTAAGACCTCTTCTGTCGCTTCAATAAGCCCGTATACCTGATCACTCGGATAGTTCTCACGTAAAAGGATTTCTTTTACCTGAGTCAGCGAATGATCTAAGGTTAATAGCATTTGGGCTCTTCGAATCAGCTCAGGATCAAAATCCACCTTTCCACCTCTTCTCTTTATTTCTATTTTTGCTTACTATCATTTTCCCCTAGGCAAATTGAACAAATACTACTATATTTTTAACTTACTTGGTGTTTCTGTCCATAAAAGCTCTGAACATTTTATTTAAATTAGATTTTTCCATTCAGCAACCTTGTCATAATATATTCGGATTATAATCTGGAGGTTAGCATATGCTAAAATATTTTTCATTGCCCATGATCTTAGCTGTAATATCAGGAACATCTATGGCTTTACAAGGAACATTAAATTCCCAATTAACCCAAAAGACAGCTTTACTATCTTCTACGTTTGCCGTTCATTTGATTGGCACTTTCGCCACAGCTATTGCTATAATAATTTGGAAAGTACCCATTTTCGAGCATAAGTGGAATGAAATACCATGGTATCTATACCTGGGTGGACTATTGAATGTTATTATTATAGCCTTGGTGGCTTTTACCATATCTAAAATTGGTGTATGTAATGCTACAACGGCAATAATTATCGGACAAGTAGGAATTGCCGTGCTAATTGATCATTTTGGCTTGTTCGGAGTTCAAAAGATTCCTTGGAGCCCATGGCAAATTTTAGGTTTAATACTCTTCGCTGCAGGCGCTAAAATTTTATATAGATAAATTAAGCTCCGAGCTTATATTCGCCCTGATCTTAAGTTTATTTGATTTAAGTTAGAAATAATATTATATACTTCATCACTAATAACATATTTACTAATTTGCCCGTTTGCCGCCAGCAGTAGAGTGTTTTTTACATCAGCTTTTCTATCGCTATCTATCAAACGTAAAATGAAAGCATAGCTTTCAGCCGATAAGGAAAGCTGTTGGAATTCATTGTCTTTAACAAAAATAGCCCAATAGCCGTCAGAAATTTCGCTATCTCCAGTATATATCGAGCTATAAACATTAGGTAGATTTGACTGGTCATAATCATAGCTATAATAATTATAATCAATACTGGAAGTAGGTAAAGAAATCTCTCCGACTTCTTCCGAGCTGTTATCGGAAATCGTCAAATGGTTATACACACTACGGAAAAAATCCGGGAAAAGTAAATACCCCACTAACCCTACTATAAATATCCAGATAGCTAAAGCTTGAATATCACTCCAGATATCATCTTTGGGCGGACGTCCCCATGCATTACGCATAAAATCACCCCAGTGATATATACGGTGAAACTAACTAAAATATGATATTTGTTGCAGGATAGTAAAATAACCTCTACAATTTAGACAGAGGTGAATAACCATGGATATCTTGAAAAAGAAGCTTAGCTTACTACCAGAAAAACCTGGGGTCTATTTAATGAAAAATTCTGACGGTAAAGTAATTTATGTTGGAAAAGCAAAAATATTAAAAAATCGAGTGCGGTCTTACTTTACTGGTTCTCATGATCAAAAAACACAAAAACTGGTAAGTGAAATAGATGACTTTGAGTACATTCTCACTTCTTCAGAAGTTGAAGCCTTACTTTTAGAATGCAATTTAATCAAAAAATTCAATCCGCAATATAATATTATGTTAAGGGATGATAAATCCTATCCCTATATAGTTATTACTTCAGAAAAAAATCCTAGAATTTTGGTTACCCGAAAAATTAACAAAAAGGCTGGGAAATATTTCGGGCCTTACCCAAATGCTACTGCTGCTCGCGAAACAGCCCGCTTGTTGAATCGTCTGCTCCCGTTACGCAAATGCAAACAAATGCCGACTAAGCCTTGCCTTTATTACCATATAGAGCAATGTTTAGGACCATGTATCTCAGAGATAGATCCCAAAACTTATGAAGAGTTAGTTGAGAAAGCCAATGTGTTTTTGCGAGGAAATCAAAAGCACATTATTTCTTGGTTAGAAAAAAAGATGAAAGAAGCTTCGGAATCCTTAAATTTTGAAGCAGCAAAAGAATACCGAGATTTAATAGATGATCTCCAAAAAATAACCGAGAAGCAAAATATCACCTTGAACGACTTTAAAGACAGGGATATAATAGCCTACGTTGTAAATGAGGATCTTATAAGTATACAAATATTTTGTTTCCGTCAAGGGAAACTGAATACGAGAGACGGTTTTATTTTTCCTTATTATACCGAGCCCGAAGAGGCTTTTATTTCCTTTTTAGTTCAATACTATTCTGATCTGGCTGTAATGCCGGATGAAATTTGTATAGCCCCACTTGCCTCCAACTCTATCATGAACTTATTACCACTCACTATTCCTAAAAGAGGCAAAACTTTAGAATTAATCCAATTAGCTGAATCCAATGCTAGAACGGTCTTGGAAGAAAAAAAACAACTAGAAAGTGAAAAGGCCGAAGAATTAAGCAAGGCTTTAAGTGATTTAGCGTCTATTTTAAATATACCAAACACTGAAATTATTGAGGCTTTTGATATCTCCAACATTGCAGGCACAAATATTGTGGGCGGCATGGTTCAATTTGTCAATGGCAAACCCTGTCGAACAAACTATCGTAAATATAATATCGCATCCTTATTAAATGTACGAGACGACACAGCCTATATAGGGCAGGTAATCACCAGGCGCTATTCTCGATTATTAAAAGAGGGAACTGAAATGCCGAACTTGATATTGGTGGATGGTGGTAAAGGCCAGGTTAGCGCTGCGGTTAACAGTTTGCGGAAAATAAACCTAACCATACCCGTAGCAGGAATGGTCAAAAACGAACGCCATGAAACAAGAAGTCTGATTAACGAATACGGTGAAGAAATTAACCTGCAAAATAGTCCTGAATTATATCGGTTGATATTTAGAATTCAAGAAGAGGTTCATAGGTTTGCAATAACCTTCCACCGTCAGCAAAGAATTAGGAACATGATAAGTTCAGAACTTGATAAGATACCAGGAATAGGCCCTAAAAGGAAAAGACTTTTGCTCTCACATTTTAAATCTGTCGAAAATATAAAAAAAGCAACTGAAGAAGAGTTGATCCAATCTGGCTTACCTACAAATGTTGCCAGAGAAGTAAATAAATTTTTTCGCGCTAACTGACATTCAACAAATTGCTTAACTTGAATAACAGTTTTTGAGATGTTGACAATAGACTAAAGCTTAGTATATGCTAAAATAGTCTTGGGTAAATTTTCCTAGCAATTTCCTTAATTAAACTACTCAGGAGTGATATCTTGAAAGACAAATATTCTATCATTATTATTCCGCCCGAAAACGAGAAAGAACCTCGCTATTTGCAAATTTCCACTAAAATAAAAAAAGCTATACTGGTTGGTTCTGCTGCTTTTGGAGTATTTTTTTGTGGCTTGATAGTAAGCAATATTTATCAGGCCAAATATATTGAAAATAGTAGACAAAAAGTAGCTTATGTGGAACAACTGGAAAGAGAGCTGAAAACCAAAAATATGGAAATAAATCGTCTAAACAAAAAAACAGCTGAAATCAATGAAAACCTCTTAGCTATCGCTTCCTTGGAGAAAGAAATTGAAAGCATCTTAAAAATTGAAAAAAATCAGACTGAAGTTAGCCGTGGATCGTTTTCCCTGCAATCAATGGAGCCTGCCCAAAATCTGGATCAGGCTGCTGCTTTATTAAATAATCACATTCAATTACTGGAAGAATATCACGATGCTTCGGTCAAATATCAAGAAAGGATTGACCATACCCCAAGCATACTTCCTGTCAACGGACCTATTTCTTCTCCCTTTGGTTATCGTCGTAATCCTTTTGGAGGCTGGTCCCGTGAGTTCCATAACGGAATCGATATAGCTTGTGATTATGGTACTCCAGTCTTAGCAACAGCGGATGGCAAAGTCACCTTTGCCGGCTGGGACGGTTATTGGGGTAGAAAAGTACAAATTAACCATGGTTTTGGGGTAGTAACTTTTTATGCTCATAACTCCAAGTTAACAGTAAAAGTTGGGGACGAAGTAAAAAAGGGTGACATCATTGCTTATAGCGGCAATTCAGGCAGATCAACCGGCAGCCATTTACACTATACAGCCTATATAGATGGCGAGCTAGTTGATCCATTAGTATTCACTACATATAGTAAGGAGCAATAGAAGATGTTCGGAAAAAAAGATAAGGATAATGATATTAAACAAAATCTTAAAACAGCGACTAATAACCCCGCTATTTTATGTTATATAGCTCCAGACTGTGAGATTAAAGGATCATTTATATCTAAAGGTAATGTTAGGATAGATGGGCAAATAGAAGGTACCATCAAAGTAGACGGTGATTTAACAGTGGGCCAAAGCGCAGTTATAAAAGCTGATATCGAAGCTCAAAATCTTAGCATAGCCGGTGAAGTACGGGGCAATGTCAAAACCAGAGATCTCTTGGAGATCGGTTCTTCAGCTAAATTGTTTGGTGATATAGTCGTCAAACAACTTAAAATTGAACAAGGTGCACGTTTTGTGGGTTCCAGCTCTTACGAAGGAATTCATCAGGCTAACGGCTCTTCTACATCAAAATCAAAAGAGGAAAAATAATTTAATAACATATTGAAAGCAAGCTATCAAAAAACGGCAATTATCCTTGCCGTTTTTTTTAATTCTATTTACCAATTTCCCGAACACTACGAGTCAAGAAACAAAAGTTTTTCAAAATCTTCCACAATAGCTTTATCTACATTTGCTCCGACACGAACCATTAGCATGTTTGCCGGATGTGAAGCAATCTCCTCTTCATCGGTATCTTTTACCTCCATACCGACGTGTTCCATGATTCGCTTCATAACTTCGCGATATTCCCAAATTTCAAGATTTGTACCTTCGAAATCCCAATGCCAATAGTATTCAGTAGAAAGCACTATATAATTCTCCATTTGTGGATCCGCAAATGCCACTTCCAGCATTTTTTTTGCTACACCGAAATTTCGAATTTGCGGAGCAACTTCTATTGCTCCTAATTCTAAAACCTGCTTGGGCCCAAGGGACCATCTTTCAAAGGAGTCAGGAGGATGAAAGGTAACATAACCGACAATTTCCGCATCTAATTGAGCTGTTACAACCTTGCCTTCCGGTAATTGGCTAATTTCAATTAAAGCTTTTTTCTGCCTTAAGGCAGGGCGAAAAGCTTTTAACTGTAAATCTATAGTCAATCTTTGCAGAACTTCTGAGGACGTGTTTCCACAAATGAACAACTCTTTCGCATTAATGCTCAGCTTGCTAATCTCCTTTTGGCATTTATTCGGCACCAATATCTCCTCCTGTGAGAAAATATATTTTTAAATTGCCCAAGTAGCCAAGTATTTTTCTTGTTCCTCGGTTAGTCTGTCAATCTCCAGTCCTAGTGAATTTAATTTCATCAAGGCCACTCTTTTATCTATCTCCTCAGGTACATTATACGGTTGGTTTTCCAAGTTATTATTTCTTGTTAAATATACTAAAGAAAGTGCTTGAAGGGCAAAAGACATATCCATTACTTCGCATGGATGGCCGTCTCCGGCAGCTAAGTTTACAAGTCTACCTTCGGCTAGCAAATAAATCTTTTTATTTTTGTCTATGGTAAATTCTTCAATATTTTTCCGTACAATTCTCTTAGAAATTGCTATTTCATTAAGGTCCGGTTTAGAGATTTCGACATCAAAATGACCTGCGTTCGCTAACACAGCCCCATTTTTCATTAGTTTCATATGTTCTTTACGAATAACATTTTTATTGCCGGTTACCGTAATAAAAAAATCAGCTTGAGGAGCTGCGTCCTGCATGGTCATTACTTCATGACCATCCATCCATGCTTCGTTGGCTTTAATTGGATCAATTTCACAAACAATTACCCTGGCCCCTAGGCCCCTCGCCCTCAAAGAAACACCTTTACCGCACCAGCCATACCCAATAATGCAAACAGTTTTTCCGGCAACTACCAAGTTTGTTGTCCTCATTATAGCATCCCAAACGGATTGACCAGTTCCATATCTGTTATCAAAAAGATATTTAGATTTGGCATCATTAACAGCAATCATCGGGAAACCCAGTAAGCCTTCTCTGGCCATTGCTTTCAGCCTTAAAATGCCCGTGGTTGTTTCTTCTGCTCCTCCTTTTATCTTACTTAAAAGCTCGGTACGTTCGGAATGAATAGTTGCGACCAGATCTCCACCGTCGTCGATTATGTAATCAGGCTCAAAATCTAAACCTCGATGGATATGATCAATGTATTCTTGATCAGTTGCGCCATACCAAGCATGTGCTCTGACCCCGTTTTTTACCAAAGCAGCAACCACATCATCTTGGGTAGATAATGGATTACTGGCTACAACTGCCACCTCTGCCCCACCGTTTTTAAGGGTTAAGGTGAGATAGGCTGTTTTAGCTTCAAGATGCAAGCAGATTAGTATTCTCTTACCTTTAAAAGGTAGTGTCTTCTGAAATTCCTTGTCCAAGGAGTTTAAGACCGGCATATATTGTTTTACCCAGTCAATTTTGAGCTGACCATCATTCGCCAAATCAATATCTCTTATATTAGAAACTTCAAGCATAGCTATCACCTCGTTGGTTTAATTATACACACTTTCCTGCTAAAGTTAAATAAAGGCTAGAACTTGATAAAAAATCAGGCTCGAAATTGAACCTGATTTAAAAACTTAATAATAGGTATTATTACTGCTTAAGCTTGGCTTTTTTCCCTTTTGATTAATTGAGCAGTAATGTGATCAAATTTTTCCGAATAATACTCTTCAATTTCACCATTATCCGAAAGCTCAGCAAGTTTCGGATCAATGGGCAGTTCCCCTAAAAACGGAATTTCGTTATATTCAGCCTGAGTTTCGCCACTAGGTTTACCAAATATCTCAATCCTTTTATTGCAATCTGGGCACTCTACATAGGCCATATTCTCTATAAGTCCATAAAACTGAGCTTCGTACATATTAGCCATTTTAATTGCTTTCCGAACTACCATGTTCGCAAGTTGTTGCGGACTAGAAACAATTACAACTCCATCCACCGGTATGGATTGAAACATTGAGATTGGTACGTCGCCCGTTCCTGGTGGAAGATCGATTAAAAGATAGTCCAGATCTCCCCATACAACGTCAGTCCAAAATTGTTTAACTAGTTGAGAAATCACTGGCCCTCTCCATACTACCGGATCATCCTCATTAGGCACTAGCAAATTTAACGATATAATCTTTATTCCCTTTGATGAAACAGCGGGCAAAATTCCGATTTCGTTAGCACTAGCCTTATCTGTTACCCCAAATATTTTGGGAATGCTGGGACCAGTAATATCAGCGTCTAAGATTCCAACTTTATTGCCTTGCTTCATCAGGCTAACAGCAAGCATCCCTGTAACTGATGACTTACCCACACCGCCTTTTCCACTCATAACTGCAATAACGTTTTTAATGTTACTGGCTTTTTGAGCTTCGGTCTTCTCTTGTACTGACGGACAACTTCCCGAACAAGTTGAGGCCGATGAACAACTGCTACATGAATTTTCCACTCTCGCTACCTCCATTATAATCTTTCTTTCCTAAAAACCTTCAAAAATACCTTTCTTGTTCTGTCTATATTCTTCATTATTATACAAATAAAATACTATTTCCGCAAATTTGACAAAATATACGATAGCGTCAAGATACTATGGGTTTTAAAAATAAAAGTAATCTCCTGTTTACCTGCTACTTTAAGCATCCCTCACTGACTTAAGGAACTGGGAAGCCCAAGTCCTTTTGCCAATATTCA
>JAAYSI010000009.1 GCA_012524045.1 Peptococcaceae bacterium
AGAGACTTCTCCAGTGAGCCCATGTATGATCTGACCAGAATGTTCGTTGGCTCCGAAGGTACTCTTGGTTTCATTACCAAGGCTGCCATCCGTATCCAACCGGTTACGCCGGCTAAAAGGACCATGCTCGGTATTTTCGATACACCGGAGGATTGTTCCCAGGCCGTTGCCGATATCGTAGCAGCCGGTATTATACCGACAACCTTAGAGATGATGGATAATCTGATTATCAATACCACTGAGGATTATGCCAATGCCGGAAACCCGCGCGATGCCGGAGCACTGATTATTATTGAGGTGGACGGCTATCCTGGCGATCTGGATGAACAGGTGGAGACTATTAGGGAAGTATGTAAGGGTGCCAATGCCAAAGAGTTCAGAGTGGCCAAGTCGGCAGCTGAAGTGGATCAGATCTGGCTGGCTCGCCGTGTCGCTTTCGGCTCGGTTGCCCGGGTAAAACCGAACTACGGAATTAATGATATCACTGTTCCGCGGAGTGAATTCCCGAAAGCTATCGCTGGAATTGAAAAAGTTAAAAGAGAAATGGGTGCGATTATCGGAATTGTGGCTCACGCCGGAGACGGTAACCTCCATCCGCTGATTCTTTACGATCAAAGGAATAAAGAAGAAGTTGATTTGCTGCATGAAGCTGAAATGGAGCTTTGTAACATGGCTATCGATCTCGGAGGGACCATAAGCGGTGAGCACGGGATTGGTATCTTGAAAAAATCACTTCTTTTGAAAGAATTTGGTCCGCAAACCATGGAAGTCTTCAAAAAAGTTAAAAGAGCCTTTGATCCTCAGAATCAATTCAACCCTGGTAAGTTGATTGAGCTTGACTAAAGGCCGGACTGAATAGAGTAAATAAGGTTTTCTGTCAAAATGGGGTACTCCATTCTAGGGGTACCCTTCATTGTAGATATGTTTTATTATCAATATTCCATTAATAATATATTTATTATATTTGACAGCAAGGCAGAAAACGTTGTATAATGCATGGTGGCATGGGCATTGGGGTATCGCCAAGTGGTAAGGCATCGGACTCTGACTCCGACATTCGGTGGTTCGAATCCATCTACCCCAGCCATTTTTTATTGACAATTTGCTATGGAGGAAGGGACGTTTCGAAAACTAAAACTTTCGTTACGTCTTTTTTTTATTTTTTTTAAAAGAGTTATTGACGATATTGGGCAAAAATGTTACATATACATTGTTACCCTTTTTGCTTAATTTAATATTTTTCACCAAATCATCTAAAGATATATTTCAAGGTATATATCCTTTTAGATGGTGCTTTATTTTTTATTGCTGTTTTATTGCTTGCTATTTTGCATTATTTTGTACAGGAGGGAGATAGTATGAGCGAAGAAATAATCAGACTTGTGAACGTGACCAAAGAGTATGACGGTGTGCAAGTCTTGGATAATATAAATCTCTATATTTTGAGAAATGAATTTATAACCCTTCTTGGACCTAGCGGCTGCGGTAAGACTACGACCCTCCGAATAATTGGAGGGTTTGAAACTGTCACCAGCGGAGATATTCTTTTTGAAGGGAAAAGAATTAACGATCTTCCTCCTTATAAAAGAAGGGTAAATACAGTTTTCCAACAGTATGCTTTATTCCCTCATATGAATGTTTTTGAGAATATTGCATTCGGTTTACGAATTAAAAAAATGGACAATGCGGTTATCAAGGATAAAGTGCGTCAGGTTATGGAACTTATGAACCTGGCCGGCTTTGAGAAAAGAAATATTGAATCTCTAAGTGGCGGGCAAAAGCAAAGGGTGGCGATTGCCCGGGCGGTAGTCAATGAACCGGAAGTGTTATTGCTTGACGAGCCTTTAGCGGCATTGGATTTAAAATTGCGTAAGGAAATGCAGATTGAACTGAAAAAAATCCAGCAACGTTTAGGGATAACTTTTGTTTTTGTCACTCACGATCAGGAAGAAGCTTTAACCATGTCAGACACTATAGTGGTGATGAATCAGGGTAGAATCCAACAGATTGGTATGCCGATCGATATTTATAATGAACCGAAGAATAAGTTCGTGGCTGATTTTATTGGTGAAAGTAATATTTTGGACGGGATAATGCTTCAAGATTATTTGGTTCATTTTCACGGACGGGATTTTGAATGTGTGGATAAGGGCTTCACTCCAAACGAACCTGTAGATGTGGTAATCCGGCCGGAAGACCTGAAACTGGTGCCGGCTGAGGAGGGGATGCTGACCGGAGTGGTCAAATCCGTTGTTTTTAAAGGTGTTCATTATGAAATGATGATTCAAAGCAGCGAGTTTTGTTGGATGGTCCACAGTACACTTATGGAAGAAGTTGGCACTAGGGTGGGGCTTAAGCTGTTGCCGAATGATATTCATATCATGAAGAAGGTGAGACAGGATTGAAAAAGAATCTCTTAACTTATCCCTACCTTCTGTGGATGCTTATATTCACTATTATCCCGATATTTCTGGTGTTTTACTTTAGTGTAATTCAGGTTGAGCAAACCGGGACTAGCTTTACCACCGAACACTTGACCAGGGTCTTTGAGCCGATCTACCTGAAGGTGATTTTTCGCTCTATTTCCTTGGCTTTAATCAGTACCTTTTTTTGTCTGGTGCTCGGTTATCCTATGGCTATGATTTTAGCTTCCCGGGAGCTGAAAAAAAGAGATATTTTAGTTGTACTTTTTGTGTTGCCGATGTGGATGAATTTTTTGGCCCGGACTTATGCCTGGATGACTTTATTAGAAAATAATGGGATAATTAATCAGTTCTTAACAGCTCTAAGCTTGCCAACTTTGAATATCCTTTATACGGATAAGGCCGTAGTTTTAGGGATGGTATATAATTTTTTGCCCTTTATGGTTTTACCGATTTATTCGGTGCTCCGCAAAATTGACCGCTCATTATTAGAGGCTGCTGAAGACCTTGGAGCCACACCTTTTACTACTTTTTTTAAAGTAATCTTTCCGCTCAGCCTATCCGGAGTAATATCGGGTATTGTTATGGTTTTTATGCCTGCGGTTACAACTTTTGTGATTTCTCGACTTTTGGGCGGAGGACATTATATGCTGATTGGTAATCTGATCGAACAGCAATTCCTAACTACGGGCGACTGGGGCTTTGGTTCGGCCTTGTCCTTAATTCTGATGGCTTTCTTGCTGTTGACCATGGGTATAATGTCGCGAACCGATAAAGATAGGGAAGGGGGAAGACTGTGGTGAAGTCTTTTTTAATCAGGAGTTATACTTTTCTGATCTACTTCTTCCTCTATGCACCGATTTTGATTCTGATGATTTTTTCCTTTAATAGTTCGAAGTCCAGAGGGAACTGGGATGGTTTTACTCTGAAATGGTATGCCGAACTTTTCCAGGATAGCCAGATTGCTTCAGCTCTGTATTATACCCTAGTTATTGCAATACTTTCTTCGCTGATAGCTACCATCCTCGGTACTTTGGCAGCTATAGGCATCAATAATATGCGGGGTTTGCCGAAGATAATGACCCTGAATGTGACTTATTTGCCTTTATTAAGCCCGGATATAGTAATGGGCATTTCGTTGATGCTGTTGTTTATTTTTATTAAACTCCAGCTCGGCTTTGTGACCATGTTATTTGCGCATATCACCTTCAACTTACCCTTTGTGGTTTTTTCAGTACTGCCTAAGCTCCGGCAATTGAGCAATGAAACTTACTATGCAGCGTTGGATTTGGGAGCTACGCCTTTTGAAGCCTATAAAAAAGTAATTCTCCCTCAGATTTCCCCTGGGATTGTAACCGGTTATCTGTTGGCATTTACTATGTCGGTAGACGATTTTGTGGTCAGCTTTTTCACTACCGGCTCAGGGGTCTCCAATCTGGCCATTGAGATTTACGCTATGGCTCGTCGAGGCATTAATCCCAAAATAAATGCGTTGTTAACCTTGATGTTTATTTGTATAATGTTATTGCTGATTATTGTAAACTACCGAATGAGCAAGGATAGTAGCAAAGAAAATGAAGTGAGAATAATAAAGTAGGAATTGATAGGTAGGAATAATAAAGGCAGAAATAATAAAAGGTAGGAATAATAAAGTAAAAAGAGGGTGAAGTATTGAAAAAAAAGCTTTTGGTCGGGCTGGTTGTTTGCCTGTTTTTAGTGGGAACGGTTCTGACGCTTTCCGGCTGTGCAGGCTCAGGCAAGCCCAAGCTCCATGTTTATAATTGGGGAGATTATATTGATGAATCGGTGATCGACGATTTTGAGCAAGAGTATAATGTGGACGTGATCTATGAGTCCTTTGCCACTAATGAAGAAATGTATGTAAAGATTAAAGCAGGGACGGCTAAATATGATGTGGCTATTCCGTCAGATTATATGATCACGAAAATGATTAATGAAGATTTACTGCATAAGATCGATATGACTAATATCCCCAATTATGCGTTGATCGATGATCGCTTTAAGAACCTCGCTTATGATCCGCATAACGAATACTCGGTACCTTATATGTGGGGAACCGTAGGTATTTTGTATAATACAAAAATGATTAAAGAGCCGGTGGACAGTTGGCGGATTCTATGGGATGAAAAATACAGCAAGCAGATTTTAATGTTGGACAGCCAACGGGATTCTATCGGAGTTACACTTAAAATGCTTGGCTACTCCTTAAATAGTAGGGCGCAAAATGAACTGGATGAAGCCAAGGAAATGCTAATTAAGCAAAAACCTTTGCTGCTGGCTTATGTTGGCGACGAAGTTAAGGATAAGATGATTGGCAACGAAGCGGCTTTAGCCGTAGTCTGGTCAGGGGATGCTGTTTACATGATGAGGGAGAACCCCGATTTGGATTATGTAATTCCTAAAGAAGGTAGTAATATCTGGTTTGATGCTATGGTTATACCGAAGACCAGTCAGAATAAAGAGCTCGCCGAAGCCTTTATCAATTTCATGTGTTCTACAGATATTGCTTATCGCAATGCTGACTATATAGGTTACTCCACACCG
>JAAYSI010000097.1 GCA_012524045.1 Peptococcaceae bacterium
TTCCGTATTGTGTATTATGTTACTGCAATACATGCAGACTCTTACCACCCCTGCCGCGGGAGCAATTTTAGCTCATTTTGAACAATTTGGCTATACTTCCTTAGATGTTAAGCAAATTCAGACCATACCCACTCTTGTTATGATCTTTGCTACTCTTATGATTATTCCAATGACGAGACGCCTAAGGAAAAAAACAATTTTAAAAATTGCGATGGTCCTAATCTTTGTCGGAGGTATTACTCCGGGCTTTGGACCTGCAAGCATGCCATTTATTTACGCTTGTCGTGTCGTCTTTGGTTGCGGTTATGGTATGGTTTTCGCGCTGGCTTCTTCTTTCGTTGTTGACCTTTTTGAAGGTGATGAACAGAAGAAAATGATGGGTTGGCGGACAGCCACAGGTGCAGTCGGTGGAATCATATTCCAAACCATTGGCGGTATCTTAGCAGCTATATATTGGAAATATGCTTTCTTTGGTTTCCTTATTGCTTTACCGTTTATCGCCCTAATCTGGTGGAAATGTCCGGATCCTTCCGATTTGGAATTACAAGCTGGAGCCAAACCTGCTGAAGCACCAAAAGCTCCGTTGGTCGGTGGGCACTGGTTCGTCATAATTTTGGGAGCTTTGTGCGTAATGGTTTACTCAAGCTTTATGACAAATATGCCCATAGTCATCATGACTGAAGGACTGGGAGATCCGAATACGGTTGCCCTGGTCATGAACTGTTTCACCGTTGGGATTTTCACAGGGGCTGTAACCTATGGTTGGTCTGTTAGAAGGATGAAAAGATATGACATCCCGGTTGCCTGTTTGGCATTTGGCGTTATTTTAATTGTTTTAACCCGTTTCATAAGCTTACCTGTCTATATTGTTTGTGCTTTAATATACGGCTGGGCCTTTGGAACCATGAGTCCGGCGATGATTTTAGCAGTTTCCCGCCAAGGAGTTCCGCTGGCAGCCACTTCAGCCATTGCTGTTTATGTTGCGGGCCAAGGTCTTGGACAGTTTGCTTAACCCTTCTTCCTGCTTAGCACAGGTCTCTTTGGTTTGAATGAACCTTGGGGTGAGTTGGCACCATGGGTACTAGCCGGTCCAATAATGATACTTGTGGCCATTGGTAGCTTTATTTGGGTAACCACTGTTACCAATAAAAAATTCCCCTATGCGCAAGATGAGGGCGGTGTAGCCGCCAAATAGAGCTGGCTAGGATGTAAGCAAAATAGATGTAAGCAAAACTAATTAAGATTAAAGAATTAAATAAATGAGAACCATAGACGGAAACCGGTATGGATAGACGTCAAAATCCGCACATACTAGGGTTTCATCTATGGCTCTTCCCTTAGGATATCACATCCGTAGTTACTTTTAAACACCTACTTAACACTGTTTGCATCCAGAGTCACAACTAAGTGTAGTTTGCATTACTTGCAGCTATTGTAGCACAGACTAAATTTTATTTTTCACGTTTTGCCAAAAAACAAGAAGATAACTCTTGATTCTATAGATAGGGAGGTAGAAAAATGGGTGACTACAAAGAGTATCTGGAATCTATCGATAAGGAAAGATACCATGAAGGCGAGTCACGCTGGCAGGAGGGCGAATATACTGTAACCCGTACTACCCACTGGTCAGCACCGGGATGCCATGTGGGTTGCGGTGTGTTGCTCTATTCAAAGAATGGTAGATTGGTAAAAGTGGAAGGAGATCCTTTAAACCCGGTTAATAACGGAAAGTTATGTATGAGATGCCTCAATCTGGTGGAAGCAGCCAACCATCCCGACCGTTTAAAATGGCCTCTAAAAAGGGTAGGAGAACGGGGAGAAAACAAGTGGGAACGTATTTCCTGGGATGAAGCACTCGATATTATCGAAGAAAAAGTAAAATATATTAAAGAAAACTACGGTGGGGAAAGCATAGTTGGGGTTCATGGAACCGGGCGTAATATAAATTGGCAGTTGCCCTTCTTTTATCATGCGGCTTTTGATACCCCCAATGTGGGAACCATGTTTTTCTCAGGCTTTGCTTGTTATTTGCCCCGTATTGTTTCTTGTACGGCCGTGCATGGAGATTTTGCTATAGTGGACGCTTCTATGGCTCATGAAGACCGTTATGCGAATAAAGATTGGGTCGCACCGAAAGTAATAGTAATTTGGGGTACTGACCCTCTTAAAGCAAATGCCGACGGCTTTTTAGGACATTGGTTAATGCAATGTATGCAATATGGTTCGAAATTTATTACTATTGACCCGCGTTTAACCTGGACTGGAGCAAAGTCGGAATACTGGCTTCCTATCCGTCCGGGAACTGATGCTGCAATGGCTTTGGGCTGGTTAAACGTGATTATAAATGAAGATCTCTATGACCATGAGTTTGTAGAGAAGTGGTGTGACTGTTTTGACATGTTGAAAGAACGTGCCGACCAATATCCTGTGGAAAAAGTTGCAGAAATCTGTGGTGTTCCTGCAGAGCTCATACGGGCGGCAGCTCGTCTTTATGCCACAAATTCCCCTGCGGCTATTCAGACGGGACTTGCTCTTGACCAGCAAATTGGAGCAATGCAAGCTGCAACTGCCATATCGGCTATCTATTCAATTTGTGGCAATCTCGATATTCCGGGCGGACAGTTGATAGTCAGATATGCCTTTAATACTACTGAACACTATAACTGTGGGGAAGACTTTATGACTCCCGGACAGATTGAGAAGAAATTGACCTACGGTTCGTCAGAAAAAGCTTTAGAGTTGGGTACAAAAACAGATAAAAGTTCGGCGGCCAGTTCGGACACTATTTTAGAAACCTGTGAAAGCGGCAAGCCTTACCCGATAAAAATGATGTGGATTCAAAGTTCAAATACCATAGCCTGTCCCAGCCAGCACGCCGATCGCTGTTATAATGCTCTGAAGAACGTTGACTTTATAGTGGTGGCTGATCCGTTCATGACACCGACCGCAGTAGCTGTAGCTGACTTAGTGTTGCCTGTTGCTATGTCCTGTGAACGGAACAGTATCAGAGCCTGGTGGTCACCAATATTAGCTATTACTAAAGCTTGCGATACTTTTTATGAGTGTAAAACAGATGAAGAAATTGCAGCTTTAGTTGCCAACCGTATAAGACCCGGAGAATTCCCCTTTAAGACCGATATTGAAATTCTGGAATGGTATATCGGACTCAAAGGAGACTATCCCGGTACCTGGAAAGACCTTAGTAATGAAGTCTATAGATATTGGTATTGGAATGCAACCTATAAGAAATACGAAAAGGGCATGTTAAGAGAAGATGGGCAACCCGGCTTCAAGACCTTGACCGGAAAAGTCGAATTAGCTCCGTCAATGGCTGTACTCTGGAATGAAGAGGATATTTTACCTAAACACATTGAACCGCCGGAAAGTCCTATTTCGACCCCAGAGCTGGCCAAAGAATATCCATTAATATTCACTAACGGTGGCCGTTCGTATGAATTTTTCCATTCCGAGCATCGTCAATTGCCAACAATGAGAGAGTTCCATCCTTGGCCTTTAATTTGGATTCATCCTGAAACCGCTGAAAAATATGGTATTAAAGATGGAGATTGGGTATGGGCAGAAAATATGCGTGGTCGCATGAAACAAAAAGCTTATATTACCGAAGCTATCAGAAAGGACACAGTCCACGCCGAGCACGGCTGGTGGTTCCCAGAACAAGATCCTGCCGTACCGTCTCTATTCGGTACTTTTGACAGTAATCCGAATAATCTTACTGCTTCGACCACAGTGGGTGACAATGGTTGGGGTTCACCTATAAAAAGCACTATTTGCAAGATTTATCCTGTAACACCTGAGAATGATTCCATATCTCCCACTGAACAAATAACTAAGTTTGGGGGGTTCCAACATGGCAAATAAGGAGCAAAAAGCCTATGGTATTCTGATTGATTATGAATATTGTAGCGGTTGCCATAGCTGTGAAGTTGCCTGTAAGAAAGAGCATAATCTAGAAAAAGGCCAATTTGGTATTCAACTTACGCAAATTGGACCTTGGAGGAAGGATGAACAGAAGTGGGAGTGGATTTACATGCCCGTAATTACCAGTCTGTGCAACCTATGTGCTGAACGGGTAGCGGATCAAAAACTCCCGTCCTGTGTCCATCATTGCCAGGCCTGGTGTATGTACTATGGTCCGGTGGAAGAGCTTGCCCAGAAGATGACTGGGAAGAGTAAAATGGCTCTTTTCACCCCCTGTCAATAATCCACAATTTGTGTTCCAAGATAATCTTTTATCCCAGATAGGCTATAAAGTAAAACATTAGGAGGGGAAAAAATGGAGTTTAAAAGTGACTTAGGCAAACCTTGGAAGTATGAAGAAGACGGTTATACGGTCGTCAGGACATCTATCTGGTCCCCGCCGGGCTGTCACCCGGTTGGTTGTGGCTTAAAACTCTATGTTAACAAAGACGGCATTCTTGAAAAAATCGAAGGTGACGAAAACGATCCGGTTACCAAAGGTCGTCTTTGTGTCAGGTGTCTGGCTTTAAAAGAAATCGTTTACAACCCAAAACGGATCATCTACCCGATGAAACGCGATCCTAAATATCGCGGACAGGCAGATAAATGGGAACGTATCACCTGGGATGAAGCCTATGAAATAATTAAACAAAGAAGAGAAGAGATCGTTGAAAAATACGGTGTGGAATCCATTGTCGTATTCTGTGGTACTGGACGTAACGGCGGTATCATGGGTCAAGAATTTGCCCAGGACGTACTTGGTACACCCAATGCTTGCTATGCTCAATCCGGCTTTGCCTGTTATACACCCCGTGCTGCAGCCACGGCGGCAATTACAGGCTGCTATTACCCAGAGGTTGACTATGCCGGCGGCTTAGATAACACTTATGATAATCCTGAATTTAAAGTACCTGAGGTCATTGTACTTTGGGGAAAAGAGCCTCTACCTTCTAACGGTGACGGCTTCTTTGGCCATGCCATAATCGATTTAATGAAGCGCGGAACAAAGCTTATTTCCATAGATCCTCGGGTCAACTGGCTGTCTACAAGAGCGGATATTCATCTGCGTGTGCGGCCGGGCACAGATACAGCCATGGGCATGGCTTGGTTAAATATTATTATAAATGAAGGACTTTATGACCATGAGTTCGTGGAAAATTGGTGCTACGGTTTTGAAGAATTAAAAGAACGTGTAGCCACCATGCCCCCGGAGAAAGCAGCTGAGATTTGCGAAGTAGATGTAGAAAGAATATACGATGCTGCCCGTATGTACGCTAAAGCTGCTCAAGCAGGAATTGCTTGGGGTCTGGCAGTTGACCAAAACCAAAACGGTTCCCAATTAGCCCATTGTATTTTGGCCCTGATAGCCATTACCGGTAATCTCGATGTTCCAGGCGGACAGATTGTTGGGGAGGCCAAAGCTGCTGAAGTGGAGACAGACGGGATTACTTCCAAATGGGAAGCAACAGGTACGCTTATGGATGGCTGGAACGCTTTGGGTGAAGAACTTAGAGATAAGTGTATCGGAAGGCAGAAGTATCCCTTATATGTTAACTCCATTAGGATGGCTCACGCCGATATGATGTTGGATACTATACTGACCGGTGATCCTTATGAGATTAAAATGGGAATGATTCAATCTTCCAACGTCATCGCCCCGACCTGCTCTGCCGAAAGTGATAAATGGCATAAAGCTTTGAAGAAGCTGGATTTTGTCTTTGCTACTGATATATTTATGACCCCGACCATCGAAGCCTGTGCCGACCTATTTTTACCGCTGAAATGCGCTCCGGAGCATGATAGTGTGAACTACACTCACTATGCCGCTTCTCAAGTTCATTTCGGCATAACCAACAAAGCCATTGAAGTGGGTGAATGTAAGAGCGACGTGGAAATAGCTGTCGAGCTAGGCAGATATCTAGGCCGAGAACTATATTTCAAAAAATGGCCGGATGAAAAAACTTGGTTGAATACCAGGCGTCTACAAAGAAACCTAATAGGAGGCGGCAAAGAGGATTTTGATACCGTTCGCGAAAAAGTCCATATTCCGCAGGGGCATAAATACCGCAAATATTTGACCGGTGAGCTGCGTCCTGATCGCCAGCCCGGCTTCCTCACCAGTACCGGTCGTGTTGAATTGTATTCCTATATGTTTGAGAGTGTCGGCGCTGATCCGTTACCCTACTATCAAGAACCGGCCTTCAGTCCACATTCTACACCTGAGTTGGCTAAAGAGTACCCATTCATTCTTACCACAGGTGCTCGTGTTTATGCTTTCTTCCACAGCGAACATCGGCAATCGCCGCTTTTACGTGAACTGAATCCCAATCCTCTGATAGAAATTAACCCTGAGGATGCTAGAGAACTGGGTATAAGTGATGGACAATGGGTTGAAATCTCCAATCAGTTTGGTTCGGCCAAACTTAAAGCGAAAATAACCCCCATTGTCCGCAAAGGTACGGTCATGGCTCAACATGGCTGGTGGTTCCCTGAGCAAGACGGTAATGAGCCCAATCTTTACGGGATCTGGCAGTCCAATATCAATACCTTGGTTCCGAACCACTACAATGGCTCCCTTGGTTTTGGAGCACCCTATAAATGCATGATTTGTAAGGTGACACCGCTCAAAGAA
>JAAYSI010000098.1 GCA_012524045.1 Peptococcaceae bacterium
AAAAACAAATTTGCGAAAGATTATTGACAGTACCAAATTTTGTTTTCCTGTTCTGTTTTTTGGTTTTTTGTATCATAGTAGTTGGTTGTAGCCAAGAGGCTCCGACACCGATTCCCAAGCAGGATCCAAATAAAGAACCCATCACGGCAATGTACGTAGGAAGTGATAGCTGTAAGGGATGTCATAAGAAGACGTATGAAGGATTTGTAATGACTCGCCATTTTACAACTTTTAAACCCTTAGAAAAATATGATATCGATTTACCGGATCAAATAACAGTCTTTGATACGGCAAACCAGCAAAGCCCTGTCTCGGTAACTCTAGATATTTCGAACATAAGCGGCGTTATGGCCGATAAATATGTAGTTGCTCAGGTTCCCGTTGCTGCCGGTTTTCAAAATGATTTTTATCGAGTAGCTTCCCTTGAAAGAGAAGGAGATAGGTGGAAACTCCAGCCGGCTAAAACCGGGGATTTTGACAATGACGGCACAGAGGACTGGGGGGCTGCCGCTTATAGCTGTGGAACATGTCATAGTCCTAATCTTGGTAAAATCCAGGATGAAGGGACGATCGGCTGTGAAAGTTGCCATGGCCCAGGCGGAAACCATGTGCAAACGGCCAATAAAGAGGGAACAATGACTGTCTCGCAAGAGTCCTGCTACACTTGTCATAACAGTAATCCTAAGCAGAATGACCAGGGTGTATGGATAGCAAATAATCACTATGGAACCAGGAATTATTTTGCCAGCAAACACGCCCAAAGTGAGGCAACAAACGATTGCCTTACATGCCATACTCCTCATACCGTAAATAAAGACGGTAAAACTGTAATAGGAGATGACCCGGCAAATAACTGTCAAAAATGTCATGCTCAGGATATGGACTTAAATAAGCTGATGTGGGTTAATCCTACCGATCCAACTGGTCATTTTACTAAAGACCATAGTTTTGGAGCTATGCCTTATAATGAACTCGGGGATAAAAAAGACTCTGAGGAAATAGAGATCACCAATCCGGATATGATCAAGATTATTGAACAGCAAATGCCCAAACAGGAGAGCAAATAGCTTTAAGATTATTTATAACTTGATTTTGAATCAATATAATGGTGAAGGGGTTGTTGTCATATAACGGAAAAAAATTCGTTATACAACAACTCTTTTATATTTCTTCATAATAGTATATTTAATATTCAGACATTTAATGGTAGAATCACTAATAAAAGCAAGATTTTTAGCTTTTATTTACTTGTTTACAAGCCAATGGAATGCAAGGAGGCTGTTACATGCGTAGTGCTGAATCGCTGGGTTTTGATGAATTTTTGGAATTGTACTGGGTTGATAAAGCCCAAAAGGCTCTGACTCCGGATAATTTAAAGAGCTGGCGGGATGGGGTAAGAGCTAGCTGTGATATCCCTGATATGATTGCCTCTAATATGCTGCCAGGATTAATTCAGGCCTATGTGACCATGCTTAAAGAAAAAATCGGCATTTGGGATAAGATAATTTTAAACAAGCCTTTCTTGCAACTGGAATATAACGATCTCGGTTATATTCAAAACATTAGCTTGCTTCCGGATGCTGTAGATTGGGTACATAAACAATTGCAGATCTACGTAAGCAATGTGATGGAACGTGAAAATATCTGGGAAGATTTAATTAAATGGTTTTGGAATTTTTCTGTCTATAGGACTTTAGATATAATGTTTAAAAACTTTAGCTTTGAAGAACAGTACCGGATGTCTAATCAAGACTGGGCTAATACCTATTCCAAAACTTTATGCCATACGGATCAGGAATATTTTTCTTATATGTTTGATATTTATACCAAACATTTTGCGGAGCTATTAGTCGATTCCCTAGTGTTCAGCAAGTCTTCGCTATTTGCTATGGAAGAATTCCTATGCTTGAAAGATTATGGAAGCAGTCTTCCGGCACTTTTGCCAACTAAGATTATAGAAGCGAGAGCAAACTACCTTACGACCTTTAGTATGGCTTATTACCAGCAATTACGAAGGGTAGTTGCGGCGCGAGAATTTACTCGAAATAAAAGTAGCTTTCCTCAAGCCAAATTAGTAACAGCCAGTGGTAATGTTCATGGAAAAGCTGTGTATAAACTGGATAATTCGGAGGAAAAGCAGCTATTTGAGTCTTTGAAAAAAATGAATGACGAAACGGTGGATGTGCTGGATGCGCTTTGTCATTTGTGGTTGAAAACCGCCACGGAGAAAACTATGTTTGTTCAGGTAACAGCTGATCAAATCTTACGTTTGCGAGGCTTGCTGGAACAAAAAAATGGCCGGGGCAAACGCGGAGGCTACAAAAGGGAATGGAAAGAGCGGATAGCCGGCCATATAGATATTTTACATAATACTTGGATTACCACATCTCAGGCAAGTAAATATTCTCTAAAAAAATACTATAGCTCTGAGCAAAGTAAGCAAAAGCACAGAGTAATAATTTTAGCTGAAGCTCCCAGAGATAGCGGGGCGACGAACGAATTTCAATGGCTATTTAGGCCAGGAGATTTACTGGCAACCCATCTTCAAGGTTCTTGGCGGCAAACTGCTTTACTCTCGCAAAAAATTCTACAATTTGACCCTTATAGACAAGCTTATGAAAAAAGAATTGCCCGCTATTTTTCTTGGCTTTGGCGGAGCAGACAAAAAAGGGCTCTTTATCTTGAGCCGATTAGAATAAGAACCATATTGGATTCTATCCGTATGGATTATCAAAATGCGCGAGCTGCTAAAGTCATTGAACGATTTGAAAAAATGATGGATACTTTGCTTGACCAAGGGGTTATTAACGCTTGGCAATATGATGGAATATATACGAAATGGCGGGATTGGCTTGATTGCAAAATCATAGTGGAACCCCCTGAAGAAATTATTCAACACTATGAAAAGATGAACTCCCGTTCACCAAGGAGCAGAATTAACTGGCATAGAGACAGCCAAAAGCTAAACGGAATTTCGGCTGAAGATTTTAGAGCGGAGCGACTAAAAAGAAAAATGACCCAGATGCAGGCTGCTGAACAAATAGGTGTTCACCAAACTACTATCTCCAAGCTGGAAAACGGTTATATCCCCAACGATAAGAAAATAATTCAGAAAATCCGCAAATGGATGTTAGAGGGTACCTGAAAAATTAGAGGTACCCTTATTTTTCTAGAAAAACCTTCTTAGTCTACCCTATGCCAGTGTTTGTCTACCTAATAGAAGCAATTAATCTAGCTTATCAGGAATATAGAAAGGCCTGTAATCGGCTTTCTAAGCGAGTATTACAGATTAAGAATATTAAATATAAAGAGTGACTTTTTTTAATATTCAATAAATTAGAGAGATATTAAAATAAGAGGAAAGCTAAGCGCGAAAGTGAACACATATTCATGGTTGGCTCGTTCTCTCTCTAATTTATTGTTTTTATTTGGACTAATCCACTAGGAGAAAGAGGAGGTGAATTTGAAAAAATGAAGTCCAATAAATATAAACGAACTATTATATTTCTTGTTTTAGTTGTTGCGCTGGTATTGCTCACTTCTAGCAGCGCTTTCGGGTTTGTGCAGATGAGCCCGGATAAAGTAACTTGTACTCCGTGCCACACGGACGGTCGTATGGGAGATGGTAAAGGTGGGGAAATACCACCGCCTCAGCTTCCTAAGCCCCCGGCTTCCCAGCCTGCGCCTAAACCCGCTCCCGCTCCTGCTCCTGCTCCACAACCGGTAGATTCGGTTCAGCCGGAACCGGTAAAAAGTTTAGTTGTTTTTGCACCCTCTGTTGAGTGGGATCAGCTCTGGGATTGGGCCGAAAAACAAGTGCCCGAACAGATTCCCGAAAAGTATGATGAGTTATTTTTCTAAGTAAAAAATGCTACCAAAGGAAGTGTGAAAATGAGCGAAGAGAAAAATTTAAGTCGGCGTAAATTTATGCTAGGTGGTTTGGCTACAGCAGCCGTTGCCGGAGTTGCTGCAGCCGGGATTAATCTTGGCGGAAGCAAGGAAGCTTTGGCAGCTACCCCTGAAAACTGGGATGCGGAAGCCGATGTTATTATAATCGGCTTTGGGGCCGGTGGCGGTGGAGCTGCAATTGCAGCGGCAGACAGGGGAGCTTCTGTTTTAGTATTGGAGTCTATGCCCGTTCCCGGAGGAACAACCCGTGTTTCCGGAGGAGGGTGCTGGTTTCCTAATAATAATGTAATGAAGGCTCAAGGCTATCCTGATTCTGCTGAAGAAGCCCGCCTTTATATGACCCATGGCAATGACGGTCAGATTGAAGATGAACTCATTGAGGCCTATATTGAAAACAGTCCAATAGTAGCAGATTTTCTCCAACATAAAGTTGGCATCACCTGGAACCTCGGTCTCCCGGATTATCATCCGGAGTGGCATGGTGGTAAGAAAAAAGGACGCCATCTATCCCCTTCCTATAAAGACAAGAGATCCGGTGAGGCTTTAATGGCAGCTATGTATGACTTTGCCGTAGCCAAAGGAGCAAAGTTCTTGTTCAATGCTCATGCCAAAAAACTTATTCAAGATGATAATGGCCGAGTGGTAGGAGTTATGGCCTACCAAGACAATAAAGAAATGAAATTTAAAGCCAATAAAGGAGTCGTGTTGGCAACCGGAGGTTTTGAGTGGGATTTCCGCTACATGAAGAACTTCCAACGAGGGCCTCAAGTAGCCTCTGTTACCTTTAATCCTGGAAGTGGCGGAGGTATTTATGGAGCAAGCGATGGCTTGAAAATGGCTATTGACGTAGGCGCAGACCTTCGTAATATGAATGAGTCCTGGGGGCTATTAGTTTATCTGCTTCCGGGCTGGGAAGAGGAAGTAGCTGCTTATCGAGCAAATGCTAAAGAATATAAGAGGAGTACTTGGCAAAAGATTATTGCCGATTGGTTTTTATACAGGGGTAAGCCTGGGACGATAATAGTGAACAAACATGGCGAGCGTTTCTTAAATGAAGCTTGCGACTACGATACTTCCCTTTATCCGTTCTTCCACAGAGATAGTTATGGCAAAAATGAATGGCGTAACGTTCCCGCCTTTGTAATCCAGGATTCCGAAGCTTGGAACAAATACGCTTTTGCTCACATTCCACCTGGTTCCGAGCCACCCGATTATGTAACGAAAGCGGATACTCTTGACGAACTGGCTAAAAAGCTTGGTATTAATGCGCAAGGACTAAAAGAAACTGTTAATACCTGTAACAAATATGCATCAATGAAACCACCTCGCGATCCCTTTTTCCACCGTGGAGAGAGTTTCTTTGATCGTACCGTTTCTGGGGATGCAGCTATTGCTGCTCAAGATCCGGATGATCCGGCAGCTTGCTTAGCGCCTCTCACTAAAGGCCCTTATTACGGTATCCAGATCCATCCGGCCAACTGCGGCACCTGTGGAGGTCCGCGAATCAATGGAAAAGCTCAAGTCCTTAATACTAAAGGAGAGGTAATTCCCGGCTTGTATGCAGCCGGTAATATCGCAGGGTTAGGCGGTCCTGGTATTACTTATATGGGACCGGGTAGCCCGGTAGGCGGCGGAGTATTATTTGGTTATCTTGCCGGTCAAACCATAACTGCCAAATAAGATGGAATAAAAAATTGCTTTTCTGACTTTCCTGGGTCTTACGGAGTAGGCTGTCTTCTTCTTAGAGACAGCCACTCTTTTCTTAATTGAAATATTTTTTATAACCATAGCTTGACACTGTTTAAAAGCAATAGTAAGCTTAAAAACATAGCGTAAATGGTAGAGCGTATAAAAATAAAACTACTTAGTTATACTTAGTTAATACTAATTACCCAGTTACTGCTAATACTACATATAATACCTAAATTGCGTGAGGCTTTATGGAAATTGTTAAGAAAATTATAGCTTTGGTATCTTCAATGCGAGCCGGTCTATTTTTGCTGGCTGCTATAGCAATAACTTCGGCAATCGGCTCTTATTTTTTGCCTACAACCTTTTATCGCTCCCCGACTTTCCAATTATTACTGTTACTATTACTGATTAACATGGCTTTCTGTACAGCCCAACAATTAATAAAAGCCATTAAGAAAGCTAAAAGTAACGCTAATAAGGAAAAAACCCCTAGCGCCTCAACTTTCAGGCGCAGCGGGCTAATTTTGTTGCATGCCGGCTTGGTGTTTATACTTGTCGGAGGGACGATAAACTCTTTTGGCGGAATTTCAGAAACTGTACCCATTATTGAAGGGGAAGGGGTAGAGATAACTAGGGTAATACCGGAGGCGAAACCTTTTACCTTGCAGGTGGATGAATTTATAATAGAATTTAATGAAGATGCTTCACCGTCCCAATATATTTCCAATGTCAGTATAATTGAAAATGGGGAAGTCACTCGGGAGTATAGTATCAGCGTTAATAATCCGTTGGAACATAACAATATAAAAATTTATCAGTCTAGTTTTGGCTATCTGATCGATGCCGAAGCAAAAACGGAGAATGGGTTGTCCGAGCGTAGCTTGTTTCAAGAAGGAAGCGTTCTAAATCTGCAAGGAACTGATATAGCCGTAATGCTGTATAGATATTTACCTGATTTTGATCCTGCTTCTGGTATGCAGACTAGATCTTATAGACCTGATAATCCGGTAATCATTTACTCCGTTTACGAAATGGGCTCGCTACTCAATGTCGGTTATGCTTCTTTCGGAGAAACTGTTGAAATTGCCGAGAATGCCTTTGTTACCTTTCATGGCGTAAAGCCGTATACAGGTTTAATTATTAAAAGGGATCCCGGCTTGGGAGTGGCGGCAATAGGAGGAATAATGCTCATGCTTGGAGCTTGCTTGGCTTTAATATTTAGGACTAAAAATCCGGAGCAAAGAGATTAAGCAAAGGAAAATCGGAAAAACGAGGAGGTTCTGTTATGACGGCCTATATCTATGAATTGGTCTGTTTAGCAATTTTTTTGTACATAGTTGCCGCTATTTTTTACTTACTAGCGTCCGGTAGCGAATTTAAACAGAGGATTGCGTTGGGATTAAGCATTGGCGGTTTGCTTGCCAACTCATTGGCTATTATTGGCCGAACACTTCTCGTAGGCCGGTTGCCGCTGGCTAATGGAGCTGAATTTATGCTCTGGTTTACCTGGTTTACAGTTTTTACTTATCTGTTTTATGAAGTTAAAAGTCAAAATAAAGGGGCGGGCGCGCCGGTTAATCTTATTGCAGCCTTGCTTTTAGCCTCAATTCCCATTTTAATGTCCAGGCAACTTGGTGATGTCGCGCCATTAATGCCTGCTTTAAAAAGCCCTTGGCTGACCAGTCATGTTCTTACAGCGGTATTTGCCTACGGTAGTTTTGCTGTTGCGGCTGGAATTGCAGCAGTTCAATTAAAAAAGAATTCCACTTCAGCTGAACTTTGGATCAATAAAATAGTAACAGTGGGTTTTGTTATGATGACCTTGACGATTGTGTTGGGGGCGATTTGGGCGGAACAAGCCTGGGGACGATATTGGAGTTGGGACCCGAAAGAGACTTGGGCGCTGATTACCTGGATTATTTATGCCATTTATCTCCATCTTTATTATCGACGGGACTGGAAGGGGCGTAAAGCCAATATCTTAGTGATTGTAGGTTTTGCTTTGGTGTTATTTACCTTTTTCGGTGTTAGTTATCTTTTGAGTGGCTTGCACAGCTATGCTTAAAAACAAAGATTTTTAATATACTAAAAATGATTACTTTAAAAAGCAGCGTTTGTTCCATATCATTTAACATTCGCTGCTATTACTATTTTAAATGGTAGTAATCATGGCTTAAAGCCATAATTAATGCTAAAATAAGTTGCTATGGGATTATTTTACTAATGGAAAATGAGGTTAAATTTGATGGCAAAATATTATCCTATATATATGGATATTGAAAATAAACCTGTACTAGTCGTAGGTGGCGGTAATGTCGCTTTACGCAAAGTTAAGACTTTACTTGAGTATGGAGCAATTGTGAGGATTATTTCGCCAAAACTTGTTCCCGAACTGGAGCAACTACTTGACGGAGTTCGCTGTGTTTGGGTTCCTAAAAAATATTCAACGGAAGATATCCAAGATGCGATTCTGGTTTTTGCCTGTACTGAACGAGATGAGGTTAATGCGCAAATTGCTCGTGATGCTAAAACCAATTATAGACCCATTAATGTTGTTGATGATCCAGATAAATGTTCTTTTATCGTCCCTTCGATTTTATCAAGGGGGGATCTGAGTATCGCCGTTTCGACCGGCGGCAGTAGCCCGCTTGTAGCTCGGAAGATTCGTGAGGAACTGGAAGCTGTTTATACTGATGAGATGGAAATATACTTGGACTTGCTTAGGAGTTGGAGACAGGAAGTAAAAGTAAAGTTGCCTGTGGCTAAGCGTGCTCAATTTTGGAATCAAGTAACGGATGGCAAGGTTTTGCAGTTGATAAAAGAAGGTCGAATTGAACAAGCAAAAGAGGTGATGGTCAATTGTTTCCGGTCGTTGTTGGCTTAAACTATCGGACAGCCCCGGTGGAAGTCCGGGAAAAAGTAAGCGTACATCACTCCCAAATTGTAAAAACTTTAAAAAAACTCAAAGATAGCCCGGCAATTGAAGGGGTTGTGCTGCTAAGTACCTGTAATCGTTTGGAGATTTATGCCTCAACAAAAGATTTGGAAGTCGGAATACAGACTATAAAAGATTTTTTGCAGAATCAAGCTCAGGATACGGAGCAGAAGATATTAGACTACTTGTATGTTTACACCATGTACCAAGCCATACAACATTTATTTAAAGTAGCATCTGGCTTGGATTCAATGGTCTTAGGGGAATCAGAGATTTTGGGCCAAGTGGCCAGGGCTTATGAGCTATCTTGCGAGGCAGATGTAAATAACAAAATGACCAATGTAATGTTCCAGAAAGCATTAGCCGTTGGCAAAAGGGTACGGACCGAGACGGGCATTGATCATTATTCAACTTCGATTAGCTATATAGCTGTAGAGTTGGCCAAACAAGTAGTCGGTGACTTTGAAGACAAGAAAATAGTTATTTTGGGTGCCGGCGAAATGAGTACTCTGACCATGAAACATTTGGTAGCACATGGAGCTTTGACCATAGCTGTCTCGAATCGTTCTTTGGACAGAGCTAAGATTCTGGCGGACGAATGCGGCGGTCAAGCGGTTTTGCTTAAAGATGTGGATGCTTATCTGGCTAAAGCCGATCTGGTTTTTTCCGCCACAGCTTCCAAGGGTTTTATAATCACCTCCGAAAAATTGCAAAAATTGATGAAGACTAGGGCTAATCAGCCCATGTTATTAATTGATATTGCCGTTCCGCGGGATATTGAGCCCAGTGTTGGGAATATTGAAGGCGTAACTC
>JAAYSI010000099.1 GCA_012524045.1 Peptococcaceae bacterium
CTCACCCGTTCGCCACTAAGTAAGTAACTGTTTAGTAAACTAAACTGTTACCTCTTCGTTCGACTTGCATGTGTTAGGCACGCCGCCAGCGTTCGTCCTGAGCCAGGATCAAACTCTCCGTAAAAAATTTCTACAGAGCTGATCTGTTCGCTCTTCTTTAAAACTCTTTTCTTGACGAGTCTAGCTTTATCTTATGCTTGTTGTTTAGTTTTCAAAGACCTAAAGCAAAATCGCTATGGAAGGTTTTTATTCCCCTCGCAAGCGCTTGATTATAATATCACGCTTGAGTCGTAGTGTCAACATCTCAGTTGGTATTTTTTATATGAAGATTTTCCCAAAAATCAAGGCTTAATATAACATCACGGCATAAACATAAATAAGGTAAAAATATTGAAAGATCTTCTTCAAAATTTAGTATTATCACACTTTATTAAGCATTTTCTTTGTTTTAATTTTCATACCATAAATATCGTCAAAATTTATGTCATCCTCAAAGAAGTGTTTACTATTTAAAAATTATTAACCTCCAGTACATCAATTAAAGGTTAAAAGCTTAAAATATTGTGAAATAATGTGGACTAATCTATTTGAGATGCGCCACACTATTTTTAGAAAGAAATTATTGAAACCTGAAAATTGGAAAATGCTTGAGTTTAAATTACACCTTTAAATAATTTAAGGTAAATAGCTAATATCTATTAAGTCTTCAACAAGCGATTCAATATCTATATTTTTCTTTATGAAGCCCGAATCTTGAAGGAAACGGGCTGAGTTTTTTAAATTTTCAATATCAGCTTCGGTAATTTGCAAAGTAAAATCAAATTTTGGATATAACTTTTCAACCATTTGTTGCGGCATTTGAATAGTCTCACTGGCCAAAAGCAAAGCATCTTCTTTATTTAAATCAGACCAATTTAAAGTATATTGATGTAATTGAAGAAATTTCTTTACTAGTTCAGGATATTGGGTTAAAAACTCTGTCCTTACAGCAATAAACGATTGACCAAGAATAAGATCTTCAGCAGTCTGTAATAACTTGACTTCTCCTGATGAAATTGTTTTTGTTAACAATGGTTCGGGAATAATGGCTGCATCAACTTGACCCTGCACGACTGCATTAGCAGCATCCGGAGACGGCATTCCGACTATTTCTACACTATTTATGTCAATATTATTTTGTTCTAACAACCTTATAAGCATCTCATGAAGCATAGTACCAGTCTGCAAAGCAATTTTTTTACCTAACAAATCTTTAGCCGTGGTAATATCCTTATCTGTTCTAGCAACTAATCCGATACCTTTGGGAAATTTAGAAAAATTCGCTATTACTTTTATATCCTTACCATTGGCTTTAGTTATTATCGCCGAAACATAATTTAGGGACGTAGCGATATCTACTGATTTTGCCGCCAAAGCTTCAACCGTAGCAGGTCCTTCCAGTTCATACCATTTTACTTCAATTGCTTCTTTGGAAAAGTCCTCTTCAAAAAATTTTTTATCTAGGGCAACAATAGTTGGAACATTAATTGGCCTTAGGGAATATGAAACATTTATTATCTCTGGTTGAACCAAGTCTTCTTCCGCAGGTTTTTGACAAGCTGTTACTAACGTTAATAGTAAAGTAATCACCATTAAGGTCGCAATAATCTTTGTTTTTCTGATCATTGTATAACCTCCCGAATTGAATAATTGTATAACCAAAATATATATCTTTGAATTGTATTAAATTATATTGACTATTTTTTTCTTTAAACTAAGAAAATCAAAGCTGTCAGGATTGCGTGGATAAGAAAACGGAACCTCTTGTAACATCTTAATTGTTCCTGGAGCCCGGGATAAAACCATTAATTTTTGGCTTAGTATTAAGGCCTCGGTTATGTCATGGGTCACCATGATAATGGTTTTATTGGTTTTTTTCCATATTTCTACAAGTTCCTTTTGTAATCTGGATCTAGTTTGGACATCTAATGCCGAAAAGGGCTCATCTAGCAGAAGAATCTTGGGATTACAAGCCAGAGCTCGAGCAATGGCTACACGTTGTGCCATCCCACCTGAAAGTTCATGGGGATATGCTTTACGAAAATTTGTTAATCCGACCAAGGATAAAATCTGCTCCAATACTTCTTTGGTTTTTTCTTTATCCTCTTGTTTTTCCATCGATAAGGTAATGTTTTTTTCAACTGTGAGCCATGGAAAAAGTCTAAGATCTTGAAATACAAAACCTATATCTTTGCTGGGAGCAACAATCTTTTTTCCAGCTAAAAAAACTGTACCGCTGCTTGGTGTTTCCAATCCGGCAATAATTCTTAGCAGCGTTGTTTTTCCACTTCCACTTGAACCAACTATAGAGATAAATTCCCCTTTCCGACAAGAAAAGCTAATGTTATTTAACACATTAATGCTTCCCCAAGGAGTTGAATAAGTCTTACAGATATCGCAAACTTTGACTAATTCTTAATTCATATTTAATCCTCGTTATTGTACATTTTTTTCCAAGGCATAATTTCGATCTCTAATCTCTTCAATATTGAATCTAATATTGAGCCTGCAATTCCTATTGTTAGTATTGCTACAAATATTTTGTCCGGCTGAGACAAGGCCCTACCTTCAGTTATAAGCGAACCAATTCCTGATGAAGCGGCAATTAGCTCTGCTCCGACAAGAGCTCTCCAAGAATAACTAAGCCCGAGCCTCAAGCCTACAAAAATAGACATGGCAGCGGAAGGTATATATATTTTACGTAACATTTCTAAAGGCTTTAAACTATAAGCCCTACCCACCTCAATTAATCTAGGGTCGACACTCGAAACTCCTTGA
>JAAYSI010000100.1 GCA_012524045.1 Peptococcaceae bacterium
CCTTTTTTTATTTGGATTCTTTTTCGTTTGGCAACAACTCCTTTTTAAATTTTAACGCAGCATCATCCTGATATTTTCCGCTTTATAACTCTGAAGATTGAAATCGCGGAAGGTTTTCTGCAGTGCTACCCCGTCTCCGGGAAGGGCTTTAAGGGCTTCTTTTAACTCGACTTTAAGGCTCTGATCCGATGTTTCTTGATATAAAGCATACAGGTGGGGGACCGCTGCCTCGGACAAATGCCCTAAGGCCTTAACATCAAGGCTCTCCAAAGTCCCGTTTTTATATCTGTCGATATTATAAGCAGCGATACGCCCATCAATATTGCCATAACTTAGAAGAAGGAAAAAGACCACAAATCCTATCAGCAAAGTCCTGGCCGCGTTGAATTGCTTGAACTGTCTGATGGCAGTCACCGCAAAGATAAAAAATAGGACAAGCATAAACCAGCTAGTATAGACCCGAAGCTGGGTCAAACCGTAAGTATCGATATACATGACCATCTTGCTGATAGCTGTAAGGATCAACATCAAAGTAAATACACAAAGAGCGACAGTCTCAATTTGCAAGACTTTTATTTTTTCTCTTTTAGCAAGAAGGTGAGCCGCTGTAATTACCACTAAATTGATCCCGGCGACAGTGCAAAGTTCAAAAAACCCTCTGCGCGCATACTCGGCATAGGTCATCATTTCCGGCAGACGATTGGCAAAGGCTGAAAACAGATAGGTGAGCTGGGAAAGAAAAAAGACTATATATACCAGATTTAATGCCGTCAAAGCCGTGTAGACACTGATCCCCGGAACAAAACGGCAGGCTGAAGCCACTTTATCTACAGACTCAATAGTAACCAAGCCGGTATTCCTCTTGTAGCGGTTGGCGAAAATAAGCCCGAACAAGTAGCAAGCGACCGGAATACCCAGGATAATCTGCAGCAACAGGTCCATCGATATGCCAAATTGCAGATGGGCAATCAACTCGGAAAAGGCTGCGTCAGCTCGACTTAGAAGGCCAATCACTGCAGCCAAAACCGGAATTATCACTAGAATTCCCAGCAGGCCGGCCAGTAGGGATTTTCCTTTTTGGTTTCCAATAAATAGAGTTCGAACTGCCCCAAAACAGCAGGAAAAATTGCGCAGCGGAATTATAAGAACCTGATTAAAAAAGTCCCCCAGCATATAGATTGAAATCCTTTTTTCTAGGGTTGTCCCCGTAGTAACACAGATCCAATAAATCACAGCTATTGTCAGAAAGATAAAGTTCAGCATTTTGATTAAAATATTGTCAAAAAGCAAAAAAACAAGGGAGGACAAAATAACCACTGCCAAAATTACCAGACTTTTTCCTGTCTGCCGAAAACCGCCGTTCTTCAGATACAGCGCAGTACATAGACAAAATATTATAGCAAAGACGGTAACACCTGCACCCAGTTTGGGCAGTCGGATTAAATTCCAATACAAGAAGCCACAGACCAACATGGCCAAAGCAAAAAGAATATCTCTTTTGCTGTAAACCGGGCTATTGGGCTTACTTAGCTTTTGACCCTCCACTTCCTTCGCGGTCTGCAGCGTATTAAGCATGCTGTCATTCATCTTTCCCCTCTCCTTCCTCTTTTTCCTCAACATACTCCAAAATATCCCCCGGTTGACAATCCAAAACCCTACAGATAGCTTCGAGCGTAGAAAAACGTATAGCTTTAGCCTTATTGTTTTTCAAGATCGAAAGATTGGCAGGAGTGATTCCGATTTTTTCCGCCAGCTCCCCGGCGGAAATCTTTCTTTTGGCCATCATGACATCGAGATTAACGACAATCAATGAGAATCCCTCCCCCTATATAGTGAAATCATTTTCTTCTTTAATTATTAGCGCCTGTTCGAATACGTTTTTGATTACCCTTAGGATAAGCCCTAAAAAAGCTGCACAAATAGCGATAACCACAAACAGAATATAATAGAAACCGGAGATAAACAGAATGACGGAGACAGCAAAACTACACCAGGACAGCGCCCGCAGCAGTTTGATGTTTTTTTCGATAAAAACCTCTCCGCGCCTGATGTTGGCCAACAGCTTATCAAGACAGAACAAAGATACTAGCCCGGGCACTGCACAGGCATAAATTGTCAGCAGTAGGGATTGAATTACTTCCGTATTTTTTCCCGTGTACATCACATAGGAAGAGACTAATTTGGGCATAGCGATGGCTGCGATAATAACCAAACCGATGGCGATTTTGGTGCAAATAGAAGATAGGATTACGGATTTAGCCGGATTCCACATCTAACTAACCCTCCATTTTTCTAATAATTGATTCTGGAACATCTAAAAAGTCTGATTAGATTTTAAAGAATTATTTATTGTATGTCAATATTATTTTATCGTTTATCGATAATTTTTTATTGTTTAGTATTAAAATTATGCTTAAGGTAAAAAATGGAATAAATGTTGCCAATCTCTGGCTCTTCCTTTCACTCTTCGTCCTTCTTCTTAATATTATATCTTAGAACTATTTATCATCCTTTAATAATAAGAGGCGTAAATAAGCAAAGAAGAAAGGGGCGGGGGATATGCCCAAGCAATTCGCTGACAATTTAAAAGAGAAGATCGAACAGTTTATTGCGGCAATCCAACAGGAAGGGAGAACCAAATCCCCGGACTTAAAAGAAGAGATAGATAGAATTACTTCCAGCTTGAAATCAGCTTTTGAAGAAAATTTAGGGAAGTTTGCCGGCGAAAATGTGCAACAGTTTGTCAAAGATACAGAAGAATGGGCTTTAAACGTCCGGAATAATATCGAGCAGAAACTTGCTGACAATATGCCGCACCGGGACGAAATAATTAACACAGTAAGCGATTCGCTAATTGAATTTATCAATAAAGTTAGAACTATGTTTACTTCCAAATAAAAGCCAAAGCGACTTAGCCTTGGGCTTTATTTTTTTGCTCTATTTCTATTTCTATTTTTACTTTTACTTTGTTTTTGTTGTTTTGTCTTTTATTCATTATTACCGGTTACCTTTTATTCCCAGGAATTCTATTAGTATTTTTTTTTGTTAAACTCTAACACTATATATCGATACCATTAGCGCTGGCTACTCAAAACTGCGGGGGGTGAACATATTGGCTCGAAAAAAATATAGATATTCCGGCACTTTAAAAAAGTACTCGTTTTTTCCAAATCAGGAGCTGGAAAGTTTGCAAGGCCTGGCCTTACCGGCTGCTTATAATGCTGAAATTCCAAGGAGTGGGTAGAAGGGATAAGAATTCGGTTTAGCAAAACTTAGTTTATTAAAATTTAGTTTATTAAAATTTAGTTTGTAAAAATTTAGTTTATTAAAATTTAGTTTGTAAAAATTTAGTTTGTTAAAATTTAATTATATTAAAGGATGGTTTTAGATGACTAAGGAAAGTAATAGCAAGAAAAATAACAATGCTAAGAGAAAAGATAGGTTTATGGCCCTACCGATCGAAAATCACGAAACAGCGGCCTGGATCAGCAATTGGAAAGAGGTGCTACCTGAATCCCAAGTTCTGATTCCTACAGAACATGAGGTGAGCGATGCTAAGGAATGGGTCGATTCCAACCAACTCTAAATTTTAAACATAAAGGGGCAGTTCATTTTGAACTGCCCCTCTTTTTTAGATAAGTTTAACCTTGGGCCAGACGGAGGTAAGATTCGTAGCGTTCTTTAGCGTGTTGTTCGGCAACGGCAAACATCTCGTCGGCAATTTCCGGGAATACATTTTTCAGAGAAGAGTAACGGATTTCGCTTTCGAGAAATTCGCGGAAGTTACCTTTAGGCTCTTTGGAATCCAGAATGAACGGGTTCTTACCCTGGGCTTTTAAATCCGGGTTAAACCGGTACAGATGCCAATAACCTGCTTCCACAGCCCTTTTTTGTTGTTCCAAACTCTTGCCCATGCCGTTTTTCAAGCCGTGATTAACACAAGTAGAGTAAGCAATAACCAGGGACGGCCCTTTATATTTTTCCGCCTCCGTAAGCGCCTTGATGGTTTGCTGCATATTAGCCCCCATAGCTATTTGCGCAACATAGATATATCCGTAAGACATGGCTATCATACCAAGGTCCTTCTTCCGGATTTTTTTACCGGCAGCAGCAAATTTGGCTATAGCTGCAGTTTGAGTCGCTTTAGACGACTGGCCACCGGTATTGGAATATACTTCAGTATCCAAGACCAGCAGATTGATATCATCCCCACTGGCTAAAACATGATCCACCCCGTTATAGCCGATATCGTAGGCCCAGCCATCTCCACCTACCGACCAGACCGAGCGTTTTACCAAATAATCCTTGCGCTTAAGAATTTCGTCTATTACCGGATTGTTAAGCCCGGGATGGGCTTTCAGCGCTTCCAAGACTTTAGCCGAAGCGTATTTGGACCTATCACCGTCATCGAAGGCGTCTAGCCACTCGCCCAAGGCAATTAGCAGGTCGGCCGGTAGCTGCATCTGCAATGCTTCTCGAACCAATTGGGCTATTTTTTCTCTAATTTGTTTGGAGCCGAGATACATTCCATAGCCGTATTCGGCATTATTTTCAAACAGTGAATTAGCCCAAGCCGGGCCACGACCTTCAGCATTGGTGGTATAGGGGAAGGATGGATAGCTTCCTCCCCAGATCGAAGAACAGCCGGTAGCGTTGGCAATCATCATCCTTTCCCCGAAGAGCTGGGTAAGCAACCGCACATACGGAGTTTCCCCGCAGCCCGGACAGGCACCATTGAATTCCAATAACGGTCGGACAAACTGACTGCCTTTCAAGGTGTAGCGATCCACCAAGTCTTCTTTCGGGGTTATAGTCATCGCATATTCCCAGTTTTCGGCTTCTTTTTCGATTTCCTGGGCTGCCGGCTTCATAACCAGGGCTTTACCCGGTGCCGGGCAAATATCGGCGCAGTTCATACAGCCGGTGCAATCCAACGGGGATAGCTGGATACGGTAGTGGTAGCCTTTGAGTCCTTTACCAATGGCATTTTTGGTTTTAAAGGTATCAGGCGCTTTTGCTTTCTCTTCGTCCGTCAGTAAGAACGGCCTGATTGTGGCATGCGGACAGATATAGGAGCACTGGTTACACTGAATACATTTATCAATTTGCCATTCAGGTAAATAAACCGCTATGCCGCGTTTTTCGTAGGCTGAGGTCCCAAGCGGCGCCCGCCCGTCTTCCATGCCGACAAAAGTGCTAGTCGGCAGCTCGTCTCCCTCATAACGCATAATGGGATGATGAATATTTTTGATGAAATCGGGTTCGTCCTTGACTTCGGAGATTTCAGTTTCTTCGGCCTTGGCCCAGGAGGCTGGGATATCCACTTTAATAAGTCTCTCTAAGCCCTGATCAACTGCCTGCCTATTCATCTCAACTATTTTCTCGCCTTTGCGACCATAGGTCTTTTCAATAGAGTCTTTCAAATATTTTACGGCTTCTTCAACCGGGATAACTTTAGCTAACTTAAAGAACACAGCCTGCATTATCATATTGATTCTGGCTCCAAGGCCAATTTTTTGCGCTATATCCACTGCGTCGATAATATAGAAATTGATATTATTTTGAGCTAGATATTTTTTGAGATAAGCGGGTAAATGTTCTTCCAGTTCCTCCGGGCTCCATGGGCAGTTCAGTACAAAGGTGCCGTTCTCTTTCAAACCTTTTACCAAATCGTATTGATAAAGAAAGGATTTATTGTGGCAGGCGATATAGTCTGCATCATAAACCAGGTAACGGGATTTGATTGGCTTCTGGCCAAACCTCAAATGGGATACGGTAGTACCGCCGGATTTTTTACTGTCATAAGAAAAATATGCTTGGGCATAAAGGTTAGTATTATCACCTATGATTTTAACGGCTGACTTATTGGCGCCCACCGTACCGTCAGAACCTAGGCCCCAAAACTTACAGCTAATGGTCCCTTCCGGGGAAGTGTCGATTATCTCCTCTTCAGGTAAGGACGTATTAGATACATCATCCACAATGCCGATTGTAAAATTGTTCTTAGGATTGGGCTGTTTAAGATTCTTAAATACCGCCAAAATCTGCGAAGGAGTAGTATCTTTCGAACCAAGGCCATAGCGTCCACCTACTATCACAGGCTTATTCGGTCGATTACTAAAGACTTCAACTACATCGAGGTAAAGGGGTTCCCCCGGAGAGCCCGGTTCTTTGGTCCGGTCCAAGACAGCTATTTTCTTGACGGTCTCGGGAAGAACATTAAAGAAATATTTGGCAGAGAAAGGTCTGTAGAGATGGACTATCACTACCCCCACCTTTTCGCCCCGGCCTCTAAGATAATCTACCACTTCTTCAACAGTATCGCAGACCGAACCCATAGCCACAATCACATTTTCAGCTTCCGGGTCTCCATAATAATTAAAGGGGTGATAAATTCGACCGGTCACCTTTTCGATATCCCGCATGGTTTGTTCCACTATATCCGGGACTTTTTCGTAAAAAGGATTGGCTACCTCCCTGTATTGGAAATAAACATCGGGATTTTGGGTTGACCCTCTAATTATAGGGTGTTCAGGATTTAGGGCATTATCTCTAAATTGTTGGATAGCAGCATAATCTACCAGTTGGCTGATAGTCTCTTGCTCGATTACTTCGATTTTTTGAAATTCGTGCGAAGTGCGAAAGCCGTCAAAAAAGTGTAAAAACGGGACACGGGCTTTCAGGGTTGCCAAATGTGCTACATAAGCTAAATCCATACACTCCTGCACACTGGTCGAAGCCAGCAGAGCAAAACCGGTCTGGCGGCAAGCCATAACGTCCTGATGATCACCAAAAATCGAAAGGGCATGGGTAGCTAACGCCCGCGCACTGACATGAAAGACACTTGGCAAAAGCTCACCGGCGATTTTATACATATTAGGAATCATTAACAAAAGCCCCTGGGATGCTGTATATGTAGTTGTCAAGGCTCCGGCTGCCAGCGAACCGTGAACTGCTCCGGCGGCTCCTGCTTCCGATTCCATTTCCACTACTTTAACCGGCTGACCAAATATATTTAATTTGCCGTGAGCCGACCATTCATCCACCTCTTCAGCCATTGGGGACGAAGGAGTTATGGGAAAGATAGTTGCAACTTCAGTCAAAGCATACGAGGCTCGAGCCGCTGCTTCGTTACCATCCATTGTTGCCATATTTTTCGGCATTACGTGGACCTCCTTTAAAATTTAAACTTAACTAGCAAGCTCATTTCCTCTTTATTATTTTACTTTTGCTTGAAAAAATGTATAAAACAGCATAATATCTATTACTACAGGAATTAAAAGAATCTAATCCGAGCCGGAAAGGTCAGTAATATACAATTATGATAGTTTAGACATATGCTCATTAAAACATATGTTCATAGGTTAGCGTCAAGGGGTAAAAAATGACTGACATTTTTAAAAAAATAGCATTGGAAAAAATTGAAGAGGCCATTAAGAATGGGGAATTTGAAAATCTGGCCAAACAGGGGCAGCCGCTGGATTTGTCAGCCCTGGCTTCCATCCCGCCGGAAATGAGAGGGGCTTATACCATAATGAAAAACTCCGGCTTAGTACCGGAGGAAGTCGAATTATTAAAAGAAATTGCTGAGTTAAAAGAAAAGATCGGTTGTAACACCGATCCTGAACAAAAATCCGCGCTCGTTAAAAAACTGCGAGACACGGAATTAAAGTATAAATTACGTTTAGAGCTTAGACGCTAAATAATGCTTATGCTAAAGCTTATAAAGTAAGTTTATTATTTTTTACTCCAGTGGCGGTCTAACCGGGTCAAGAATCTCCGCACTGATAAAAAGGTCTTTCAGTAAATCGGCTTGGTAATATAAAGCCAGGCCATTTATATGTC
>JAAYSI010000101.1 GCA_012524045.1 Peptococcaceae bacterium
AAGGATCGGGTAATCTCTTGCAATAGAATATGACCTTCCTCGACAGCTAGCTTTCCTTCATATGATTTCTCTTGGGCAGCTTTTGATTTTTCAAATAGTTGATGTGTGACTTTGGTAATACTGGAAGCGACTTCATTACTTTGCTCGGCAAGTTTACGAACTTCGTCGGCCACAATAGCAAACCCTTTTCCCTGTTGGCCGGCTCGAGCGGCCTCAATGGCTGCATTTAAGGCTAATAAATTGGTTTGACTGGCAATATTTTCAATACCGAGCAAAAAGGAATTTACTTTCTGCAGGCTCTCCTGTAAGTCATCCACAGTTGATGTGGTGGTCTGGACTGAATCATTCAAGGTATTCATATATTTAGTGACCTGGTTAATCTTGTGCCAGTTTTCTTGCATAATTTGACTCATTTTTTGGGATTCCGCAGCCACCTCTTGTGATACTGCCGCTGTTTTATCCATGTTCTGTAAAGAGAACAAAACTGCGTTATTGATCTGGGTAATATTTTGAGCTTCGTTACTGATAGATGTGGACATCTGCTCTACAGCTTCTAAAATAGACGCACTGTTTTTGCTGATTCTATCCATGTTCAGCTTTACATTTTCAGTGCTATGGTTCAGCTTTATTGCACTTTGATCAATTGTTTTAAGAACATCTGTCAATTGCTGAATAAGTTTTTGCGCCTCCTGTTCTTTATAAGCGGAGTGCAGAATAAGTTTGTTTCCTGCATCCGTTAAAAAGTATAAAGCGGCTAAGACACCGCAGATAATTGAATAGGCGGTGATCAACAAAGGAATATTGTATTCGGCACCTAGGAAGTTAGCGGGAACAAAAAAGTATAATATAAAAGTATAAAGAGTAATGACTGTACTAAAAATTAATATTAACTTTTTATCAAAATAAAGAGCGATCATGATAATCGTAAAGAATAGTATATAGTGTTTATTTAAACCGAATCCATCAAGAAAAAACAGGGCGAAAATGACAGTGAGGGGCAGTAGGGCAAAAAGTAAGCCTTTAAATTTATCGGGAGTGGGAAGGAAATGATTAAGGGTAGCTAACCCACCTATTGCAGCTCCGGAAATAATATAGAGCTTACTGGCCTCAAGCCCGCGTAAATAAATTAAGGGCCCTACAATTAAAAGGATAAGGCAAAAAGTTAAAAACAAATTAATTCTGTGAACTCTTTTACAGTGAATATCGTAATTCAAAGGTAACCTCCTAAATTAATCTAGTACTGAGAATTTTTGCAAGATCTAATTGTATAATATTTCAATAGTAAAGTCAATAAAATAGCTACCGATTCCTCGATATGCGTTTTACGAGAGCATTTCGAGGGTTTATTTTCAAATTTTGACCTAGGTCAAAGTATTTTTTTTAGGCTCCTGTTAATATGAAGTCAACAATATAAATGGAATCGACAATGTTAAGAAAATTTAACAAGAAAGAAGGGAATTAATATGTCTAAGCAATTAAGTTTTAACGAAGTTAAGGAAAAGCACTTTCCAACCTTGGAACAATATGTACCAATTGTTGCCCGAGTTCATGGTAAAGATCATCCGGAGTTTCATGAAGTACATCAAATATTTGATACAATCAAAGCCAAAGTAGAAGAGGCTGGCTCGGCTAAAGCGGAATTAGAGGCTGAATTTGCCCAGTTGCGGAAAGTTACGGATAACTACACAGTACCAAATGATGTCTGTGAAAGTTATGAAGCAGTGTATAAAATGTTGGCTGAAGCAGATAAAGCCTATCATCAAAACTAATTTAGGAAAGAATATATCAATATAGAAAAATATATAGGAAAAATATGGAGGCGATAAAGTGCAGAAATTACAGAGATTTGTATTAACTAAAAAGAACCCTATAGCTCTAATCAGCGCAATTTTAATAATCGTCGCTTTTACCGGTAAATTAGCTTTTAAAAACGTAGAAATATTTACATGGTCACTGATTATCGCTTCCATATTAGGGATTGCTCCTATTGCTATCCAAGCCTATCAGGCCTTAAGAGTAAAAGTTGTTAGTATCGATGTCTTAGTTACCATCGCAGTTACCGGAGCCTTTTTAATCAGCAACTATGAAGAAGCGGCTATTGTTACTTTTTTATTCTTATTCGGGGCTTATCTTGAACAACGCACGTTGAATAAAACTCGTTCCGCAATTAAAGAATTAACTGAAATAGCACCGCAAAGTGCTTTGAAGCAAATGGAAAACGGCGAGTTTGAAGAGGTAGAAGTTGATGAAGTGGATGTAGGAGACATCTTACTCGTCAAAACCGGGGCAATGATACCTGTTGATGGTACAGTTTTAACAGGAGAAGGGCATATCAATGAAGCCAGTATTACCGGTGAATCTGTTCCGGTGAGTAAAAAGAAAGATGCTCAAGTATATGCCGGAACGATTTTGGAAAATGGGACCATTCAAATAGTTGCTGATCGAGTTGGCGAAGATACTACTTTTGGGAAAATAATTGAGTTGGTTGAAGAAGCTCAAGATTCGAAATCAGAAGCGGAACGCTTCATCGATAGATTTTCAAAGTACTATACTCCGGCTGTTTTAGTTTTTGCCTTTTTTGTATGGCTTTTTTCCCGGGATATTGAACTGGCAATTACAATCTTAGTTCTGGGATGCCCAGGGGCCCTGGTTATCGGTGTACCTGTTTCTAACGTTGCAGGAATTGGCAATGGTGCCCGACATGGTGTTCTACTCAAAGGTAGCGAAGTCATCCACGATTTTAGTAAAGTTGATGCAGTAATATTTGACAAAACGGGTACTTTAACAATAGGAAATCCTAAAGTAGCAGACACCGAATTCTACACGAACGATACTGAAGGAGTACTAGCTTACCTTGCCAGTGTGGAAAGCGAATCAGACCATCCGTTAGCAAAAGCAGTTGTGGAATATATTGGAGATACCGAATTCTATACTGTTGAAAATACAGATGTGGTAAAAGGTGGCGGCATTGTCGCTCAAGTAGACGGTCATAGAGTTGTTGTGGGTAATGTGGCGCTGATGGAACAAGAAAATATTCCTTTAAATGAAAAAGTTCGTGAAGATATTGCTCGATTTGAACAAAAAGGTAACTCCCTGGTACTTACAGCAATTGATGGTGAATTGAAAGTAATAATGGGAATTCGGGATCAGATTCGTCCAGGGGTAAAAGAGGACCTTCAAAAGTTAAAACGTTTAGGCGTTAAGAATCTAATAGTTCTTTCAGGAGATAACCAAGGAACAGTTGATTTAGTAGCAAATGAGCTTGGCTTGACAGAAGCCCACGGACACATGTTACCGGAAGATAAAGCAGCCTATATTGCTGATTTACAAGCCAAAGGTCAGATTGTTGCCTTTGTAGGCGATGGAGTAAATGACAGTCCCTCACTTGCCCTTGCCAATATCGGAATTGCTATGGGAAGCGGTACAGATGTGGCCATTGAGACCTCAGATGTTGTCCTAATGAATTCAGACTTTAGCCGCTTAACCCATGCTTTAGGTCTAACCAAAGCAACGGCTAGAAATATGCGTCAAAACATTGTTATTGCCGTGGGGGTTGTAATTATTCTTCTTTCCGGCTTATTTTTCAGTGATTGGGTGAATATGTCGATTGGGATGTTAGCCCATGAAGCCAGTATCTTAGTTGTAATCTTAAACGGTATGAGACTTCTTGGTTATAAATTAAGGTAAACAAAAAACTAGAATAATAAATTTAAAGGAGAGATAAAATGAAAAAAGCAACTATCCAATTAGAAGCATTAGCTTGTCCATCTTGTATGCAAAAAATTGAGAGTGCAGTAAAATCTTTAGAAGGCGTTGATAAGGAAAGTGTTAAGGTTCTGTTTAATTCCAGCAAAGTGAAATTGGACTTTGACAATGAAAAACTTTCGATAGAAACGATCGAAAATGCGATAAGTATATTGGGTTATGAAGTTAAAAAAACACAAGTAAAGGATTTATAAGACTTACAAAGAAGTATATTATGGATATATAAAGAATGTAATAATACCAAAATGATCAAGATTTTTCTTGATCATTTTGGTATTATGGAAAGTCTGTTGTTGTATGAGAAAAAAACATGATTTTACCGAAGGGAATATATTTAAGCAACTTATTCTTTTTTCCTGGCCCATTATGCTGGCCAACCTATTACAAACTTCTTACCAGTTTATTGACAGTTTATGGATAGGTAATTTATTAGGGGCCAATGCATTGGGTGCAGTTGCTGTTTCGAGCACAATATTATTTACCGTTCTATCTTTTGTTATCGGGCTTAATAATGCGGCGTTACCAATTTTGTCCCAGCAAAAAGGAATGGGTAATGAGGATGGTTTAAAGCGATATTTAAACGCTTTTGTTGTGATTTTAACCACTATGGCCCTTTGCTTAGGTGCTATGGGTTATATATTTGCCGATAAGTTTCTGCTGCTACTAGGAACTCCTGAAAGTATGATGTCTGAAGCCACCGGTTACTTACGCATTACTTTTTTAGGAATTTTATTTTTATTTGGCTATAACTTTATTAGTACGGTATTTCGGGCCCTAGGTGACAGTAAAACACCAATGTATTTTGTAGCAGTTGCGGTGTTGTTGAATGTTGTTTTAGATCCTTTATTTATTGCAGGATTTAATTGGGGAGTGGAAGGTGCTGCTATAGCAACTGTAGCCTCACAGGGAAGTGCATTCTTATACGGACTTATTTTTGTGCTTCGTCGCCGGCTTGTCCCATTCAGTGTGCCAAGACTTCCGGCTTGGAAGGAGGTAAAATTAATTTTTAATCTCGGGATCCCCTCAGGACTGCAGATGGCTGTGATCTCGGCGGGTTCGGCAGCAATTATGAGTGTGGTTACCTTTTTTGGTGGAAGTGTAGTTGCCGGCTTCGGTGCTGCCCAGCGCTTGGATAGCCTTTTACTTCTGCCGGCACAGGCCCTTGGTATCACTGTAACGAGCATGGCCGGGCAAAATATAGGGGCGAACAATTGGTCAAGAGTGAAAAAAATTGCGAAATATGGTGTTCTGTATAACTTATCAATAATGGTCACCATTGGCATACTGGTTGTTTTATTTGCAGAGCATGGTGTCAGGTTATTCATCCGGGAGGAGGAAGCGGTGCAATTTGGAACCAAGTATTTGAAGATTGTCGCTCTGTGTTTTCCATTTCTAGGCATTAATTTTATCTTAAATGGAATTGTTCGGGCAGCAGGCGCCATGTATCAAGTCCTGGTTTTAAATATCATTTCCTTTTGGGTATTGCGGTACCCTCTTACCTTTTCCTTTTCCCGACTTTTTGGCGATACCGGGATTGCTATCGGTATGGGGACCAGCCTTTTTATTAGTAGTATCGTAGCCTTTTTATATTTCCGCTACGGGAAATGGCGTGAAATAAACTTATTCGAAAAATAATCAACGAAATTAATAGCGATTAACTATTATAAGGCCTGGACTCTGGTCAGACCGGCTTCAGCAGCGATTTGCAGGGCTTGGCGATATTCTGTATTTTTTATCTTTCTGCCCAGTTGGGGGTGACCTATTGCCTTATAGTAAGGCCTATATTGGGCCATAATGTTAACATAGGTATTGCGGGAAATATTGTTCGCGAGGAATTCCATTACCTTTTTAGTTCCGGCCATTCCTCCGGGAAGAACCAAGTGTCTAACCAGCAGGCCGCGGATCGCTACGTTGTTTTCTCCGATGATTAAATCGCCAACCTGCCTATGCATCTCTCTAACAGCAGCAAAATTTATCTCAGGGTAGTTGACGGCATCGGAATAATCTCTGGCGGGTGTTGACTCGCCATACTTCATATCCGGCATATAAATATCTACAACCCCCTCCAGTAGTTTAATTGTTTCTAGGGAGTCATATCCGCCGGTATTATATACAAGCGGGATTCGAAAGCCCTGCCTGGCTGCCAGCCTAACCGCAGCTATTATATTGGGAACAACATGAGTAGGTGAAACAAGGTTTACATTATGACAACCCAATTCCTGCACCCGAAGCATCAATTGACCTAACTCCTCATCGCTAACCTCCTGTCCTCGGTGGTGGTGAGCTATATCGTAGTTTTGACAAAAAACGCACTTTAGGTTACAGCCGGTAAAAAAGATGGTTCCTGAACCCCTTTTTCCAACAAGAGGCGGCTCCTCGCCAAAATGCGGTCCCACACTGCTAACTGAAGCTTTATCTTGGGTTTCGCAGATTCCCTTGGTAGGCCGTGTAGCGGTCCCAGAGTTTTCAGATAAGATGAAACGCGGAGCCTGACAACGCCTTCCGCACAAAACGCAAGGGGAGGCCAGTTTTCTGCTTTTTTGCAGTTTTTCTTCCCACTGTTCCTCGCTAAGGTACAAATAAATAGGGTGCAGGGATTCCGCTGGAAAGGGCTTCATAAATTTCACTCCTTAGTGTGAAAATATATCATTCATTACCAGAATCTTTTTCATAATTAAATAATACCATTTTCAAACTATTTGCCCAAGAAAATGCCCTTTACTCTCATGGCATTGCTCTTTTTTAGAATGTTAAATGGTATAATGGTTCTAGCTTATGTTGCAAATGAAGGAGAATTAGATTAAGAATGAGATAACGGAGGGATGTTCAATGGATTGCCACTGCCATTCAGAGGGTCAATCAACTTGTATAGAACTTGTTCCAATCTTCAGTAGTTTAACTAAAGAAGAAATGTTAGAAGTTGCCGCAATAATAAGTAATAAGACCTTTCAGAGAAATGAATGGATTTACTGTGCCGGTGATAAAGGGGGCAAGCTTTACATTCTTCGTTCTGGGAGAGTAAAGATCTCCAGAATCAACGCCAATGGTAAAGAGCAGGTCATTCGGGTGGTCGAACCTGGCGATTTTATGGGGGAACTTTCCCTTTTTAGTTCGTCGCTTTTGAAAGATAATGCAGAAGCTTTGGAATCATCAACATTGTGCATAATTGAAGGAGAACAGCTAAAAGAGCTTATGAAGAAGTACCCATCCATTGCTTTTAAAATCTTGGAAGAGTTAAGCCAACGGCTAGAAAGAACAGAAAATCTTATTGAAACCATTAACCTTTATTCAGTAGAGCAAAGATTGGCCCAAGCATTGATAGATATGTCTGCAAATACAACAGAGGTTCATCTTAATATGACTAAAGGGGATTTTGCTTCTCAATTGGGTATGAGCCACGAGACTTTAAGCAGGAAGCTGACTGCTTTTCAAGAGGAAGGACTCATTGAGGTAAAAGGGCATCGAAAAATTATTATTTTAGACAGAGCCGGATTAGAAAGAATCATTTTAAACTGACAGTGGGCATTATAAAAGACTAACGATCAGCCGGAGGAAATTATGAACAAAAGGACAAGACAATTTTTGGGACTGCTTTCGGCAGTAGTCGCTTACAATATCCTGCATGAGGGAGCACATATAATTTACGCTCTTTCTATTGGTACATTTAAGCAAATCATTTTTTTGGGACTTGGTATCCAAATTGATGTATATGGTGAACGAATGAGCGATATACAGCTTGGTATCTTCTGCCTTGTGGGAGCGGTTACAACCCTGATCGCAGCCTATGGCTTGGTCGCTGCAACGAATAAGATTTGTGAAGTGAAATCCAAAGCATTTAAAGCCAGCATGTATTATGTCACAATTGCCCTGTTGCTTGTCGACCCACTGTATTTAAGTTTACTGTATGGATTTTTTGGTGGTGGCGATATGAATGGCATTGCCCTGTTAATCCCGGAATCGGTTGCCCGAATATGCTTCGGTGTGCTTTTGCTTGTCAATGGTTTAATTTTCTGGAAAATAGTTTTGCCTAAGTACAAAAAGGCTTTTTCTGAGTGATATTTTGGAGCAATAGTATTTCTTGTTAAAAAGGAATGATTATTTTGCTTGTCATTAGATGCGCAGCCTGTAAAAACAAATTATGGAAATACGATAAAATTGGTCAAGGTGAAGTCTTACGGTGTCACAAGGATAGAATTATACAATTTTATAGCGAAAAAATTATTGAAAATGACAAATTCAAATGTTCCTGTGGCAAGACCATCGGTATTGACAAGGGAACATATATCAAAATGGACCTAAAGGCTTTTGTGTATACTGGTACGAAACGGAATAAGTAGCATCTTTATGGTGATTCAATTGGATTTATAATACCTGTCTACTGCCTAAAGAAGGAGAAAACACCTATATGTAGAAAATTAAATGTATTAATTGATATTCGGATTGACATGATAAAATTTGTCGTCGACCTGCAATAATGTAAATAACCCGGGGTATCGACGACCACCTTCAGGAATCCCTAAACGCTTGTAAATCAAGGCTGAACAGTATTCTTCCCTTTTTATATAATTCTTGGTTTAATTAAACCGATAAATGAAACCTTAATTTTAAGCGGGTTTTTGGGGGTTTTTAGCCTACCTATAAGGAATTGAAACTGGTGAAAGTCGAACGTGTGGAAGTCCGGGAAGACTTCCGTTTTTAGCCTACCTATAAGGAATTGAAACTCAGTATGTTCTGCTGTTCCTCTAAACTTTTCTATTTGTTTTTAGCCTACCTATAAGGAATTGAAACTCTGATGTTATGCTGTTAATTGAATTACTTTAAATGTTTTTAGCCTACCTATAAGGAATTGAAACT
>JAAYSI010000102.1 GCA_012524045.1 Peptococcaceae bacterium
CAATAAGAATTGCACTTTCAGCTGTCGTTTCAAGATTTGCTGCTTTTAATGGGGGTACACTATAGAACAAAAAACAAATTGTAGCAAGGATTATTGCAAAAAATCTTGGGGAATATTTCAACATACAAAGACCTCCCAATGAGATATTGTTAGTTTCTTTAGTATACCCTGTTAATATTTTTTTATATTATTTACCTTTTATACTTTTTAGATTCTCTGATATTTTGCGGGGACTTTTTTTTCTTTTAGCCCATGCCAATAACAAGGATTTAAAAAAGCAAAGGGTTTTTTATATAGTTTATGTTTTAACACACATCCCCTATTTACATTTACCCCCAACTCTTCGCACTCTCTAACTAATCCCGGATCCCAGTTATCTTCCTGAAACCAAATATATTTGGCACCTGCTTCGGCAGAATCTTTAACGATATTTTGTAAATATTCTGTACGAAGGCAAGGTATCACTACATCAATTTTTCCTTCGAGGCTCTTCAGATCAGGATACACCTTATGCCCTTCAAAGATTGATAAATTTTCAGCTACAATGTAAACTTTGCACCCAAACTCCTGTAAAGTCCGCCAAACTTTCCAGGCATGCTTATGTTTAATAAACCGTTCCGAGCTGGCATAAACGGCAAAAGTCATATTAGTCTTAATGCCGTTGGTAATATCGTAAACGTACTTATTTTGCCTTTTCATATTCTCATCTCCTTTCATACATTAAGGTATGCTCAAACCAAAATTATCGTAAGCTAATCCTATAGTTGATTTTATGTAGGCATAAAAGAACAATTTACTATTTTAAAAGAAAAAAGGGAATCTTAGTTCGATTCCCTTAATCAATTCTTTATCACTTTTTAAATAGACCTATCTAACTACAGAGCTAACAACAGGGCTAAGCGCCGGAGGGTGATCTTTTATAATTATTCCTTCCGGCAACAACTGTAAAGCAAGATCCAATTTTTCGCTTTGGGAGGTATATAAGCAAATTAAAGGTTCTCCCTTTTTAACAAAATCCCCACTTTTTCTTAGTAAATAAAGTCCTGCTCCCAAGTCAATTTCACTTTCTTTGGTTTCTCTGCCTGCTCCTAATAACATTGCGCATTTAGCAATAGTACGCGCATCTATTTTATGGACATAACCTTCTTGAGCAGAATTATAATCTACTTTTAGCGGAGATAATATTAAATCTTTGTTTAGTAGCTTTTGAACATCCCCACCTTGGGCAGATACAAACTCTAAAAATTTTTCCCAGGCTCTTCCTGACTGAAGGGATTTGTCCAATATTTGCCGAGCTTCGGAAACAGAATTTACCTTTTGACCAACTATCAACATCCAACTGGCCAGTTCATAGCACAATTCCATTAAATCAGCTGGTCCGTTTCCCTGCAGACAGTCAATTGCCTCTAGTACTTCTAAACTGTTACCTACTGCGTGACCCAAGGGTTGGTCCATATTACTTATAACTGCAATTGTCTGCCTGTCAAAACTTCGGCCAATTGCTACCATGATTTTTGCAAGTTGTTCGGCTTCTTTTTGCGAAGACATAAAGGCTCCTGAGCCATATTTTACGTCTAAGACTATTCCATTTGCGCCAGAAGCAATTTTTTTGCTCATAATCGATGAAGCAATTAAAGGTAATGAATCCACTGTTGCGGTCACATCCCTAAGTGCGTACAACTTTTTATCAGCAGGGACTAAGTCTGCCGTCTGGGAAATAATTGCGAGACCTACCCTTTTAACCTGAGAAATAAAAGCCTCTTGATCCATCTCCAACTTTATCTCGGGAATGGAAGACAATTTATCAATGGTACCTCCGGTATGGCCTAGCCCCCTTACGGACATTTTAGCAACAGGTAAGTCGCAGGAAGCAACCAGCGGGGCAACTATCAACGTCGTTTTATCACCTACCCCACCGGAGCTATGTTTATCTACGGTTAATTTGCCAAGTGGTGACAGATCAATTTGCTCACCACTTTCAACTATTGCTGAAGTAAGCTCCGCAGTTTCCGTAGAGTCCATACCCTTATAATATATGGCCATAGCTAAAGCAGCAACTTGATAATCTGGTATAGTTCCTTTTACATAACCATTTATTATAAACCTTATCTCATCACCAGATAAAGAAAATCCATTTCTCTTCTTTTCAATTAATTCAACCATTCGCATTATCTATTCTTCCTTATATTTAAAAGCAGATTTTAAAATATGATTGATCTTTGCTTTTATTATTTTAGATAAACTTTTAAATACTAATCAAGATAGCTTATTACTCGATTAATGAATTCTATAAAGGATTCTTTAGCCTTTTCAGTAGTTGCAATAACTTCCTCGTGACTAAGTTTTTGTGGTAGGATACCTGCCGCCATATTCGTAACGCAAGATATGCCTAATACTTTCATACCTCCATGGTTAGCTACAATAACTTCCGGAACTGTTGACATCCCTACCAAATCTGCCCCGATAGACCTTAAATATTTTATTTCAGCAGGAGTTTCATAGCTTGGTCCACAAAGAGCCGCATAGACACCTTCCCTACGAGCTATACCCATGTCTTCCATAACTTTACCAGCTATATTCCGCCACTCCCTGTTATATGCTTCACTCATATCCGGAAACCTTGGCCCTAGATTAGATATATTGGGTCCTCTAAGTGGATTGGTTCCAATAAGGTTGATATGATCTTTAATAATTACTAGATCCCCAGGACGATAGTTTTCATTTATCCCACCCGCGGCATTTGTTACTATCATTTTTTTTAAACCTAAGGATTGCATTACACGTACGGGTAAGGTCACTTCCGACATTTCATAACCCTCATAATAGTGGAACCTACCTTGAAATGCCATAACATATTTGGAGGACAGCTGCCCAAATACTAGTTTACCGGAATGCCCTTGAACAGTCGATATCGGGAAATGGGGAATTTCTTGATAAGCAATCTCTATTTTATCATTAATGTAATTAGCTAGTTCTCCTAAACCAGAACCCAAAATAATACCTAATTCAGGTTTAGCTTGGATATTATTTTCTAAAAATTCCTTTGCTTCGCTTATATTCGTTTGAATATTCTTTGCCGTAAGCATTAGCTTACCCCCTTGATATTGTTTAAAAAGCTTTCACCGACATGCAGACGTTCTACTTCGAGATATTCCGCAATCGTAGCAGCTACATCTGCAAAGGTCTTTCTCAATCCGAGGTTAATACCTTTCTTTAATTTTTTACCATATACTAACAGAGGGACATATTCTCTTGAATGATCAGTGCTTGATGTTGTAGGGTCACAGCCATGATCAGAAGTAATTATTAATATATCTTCTGGCTTCAATACGTCGAGGATTTCAGGGATTCTAGAGTCGAATTCTTCCAAAGCCTTGGCATACCCTTCAACATTGTTTCTATGACCATAAAGCGTATCAAAATCTACTAAGTTGGTAAAAATCATACCGGAAAAATTTCTTTCAATATATTTAATTGTCTTATCAACACCGTCCATATTGTTTTTTGTGGGAATATATTCGCTGATTCCTTGGCCAGCAAAAATATCGTTAATTTTACCGACTGCCGCTACAGTAAGGTTATTATCAACAATGCTATCTAGAACCGTTCTCCTTATTGGTTTAATCGAAAAATCATGTCTATTGGCAGTTCTTTGGAAGCTACCGGCACGCCCGATAAATGGTCGAGCTATGACCCTAGATACCATTAGTTCACCAATAAGCATATTGCGAGCCGTTTTACAAATATCCAAGAGATCTTCAAGTGGTATTATTTCCTCGTGAGCGGCAATTTGGAACACTGAATCGGCAGAAGTGTATACTATTGGGCTCCCGGTCTTTAGATGATCAGGGCCTAATCGTTCGATAATTTCTGTTCCGGAAGCAACTTCATTGCCTATTACTTTCCGTCCTATTTTCTTTTCAAACTCCTTAATAAAATCTTGTGGAAAACCATTAGGAAAAGTGGGAAAACTTTTATCCAAAATAATCCCGGCCAATTCCCAATGACCGGTGGTAGTATCTTTACCCTTAGACGCCTCTTGCATTTTTCCATAATTAGCCTCTGGCTTTGGTGAAGAAGGGAGAAGAGGGATATCGGTGATATTGGCTATGCCTAAATTAACTAAATTTGGAATTCTAATTCCACCTACTTTTTCAGAAGTATTGCCAAGAGTATTGCTTCCTTGATCGCCATATTCCCAAGCGTCAGGCATCTCGCCAATCCCTACACTATCCAAGACAATAACAATTATCCGTTTATTCATTCTTGGTCTAGCCTCCTATTTTCGAGGATGTGCTTTACGAAATACTTCCAGAATTTTTTTCCTTGAAAGGTGAGTATAGATTTGAGTGGTTGAAATATCTGAATGGCCCAACATCTCTTGAACTGCTCTTAGGTCTGCATCGTTATCAAGCAAATGGGTCGCAAAGCTATGCCTAAAAATATGTGGATATACATTAATATCTACGCCATTAGTTTTAGCCCAGGATTTAAGAATTAACCATATGCCTTGCCTGGTCAATTTTTTTCCCTTGGCATTTAGGAATAAAATATCTTTATTTTTAACACTTATTTCTTTATTCCTTGAAATTAGGAACGGTCTCCCTGCATCTAAATATTTTTGGACCGCTTGAATTGCCAAGTCTCCTACGGGCACTATTCTCTCTTTATTACCCTTACCTTTACAACGTATATAACCTAAATCAAAAGATATGTCATTAATACTAAGGTTAATTAGTTCCGACACCCTTAAGCCACAGCCATATAAAACTTCTATTATTGCTTTATTTCTTAAACCTAATGTTTCATTCTCGTCTTTATGCTTTAAGACATCATTTAAAGCTTCTTGCGGTAAAAATTGCGGCAATTTTTGGTCTAACCTAGGAGAGGCAATAAAAGCAGTGGGATCATCACTTAACTTATCCTCTTGCAGAAGAAATCCGTAAAAACTTTTTATGGCAGCTAGATAGCGAGCTAGGCTTCGGGTTGATTTGCCTTTATTTTTTTCCTCTGATAAAAAGGCCAAAATATCTGATGGAGTACAACTTTCCAGTGACTTTGATTTAGCTTCAAGATAGTTACAAAACTTTTTAAGATCTCTCATATAATTTTTACATGTATTTTCTGACAGGCCACGCTCAACAGTTAGATGAAATAAATATTCATCTAACCAGTCGTTAATAATACTTTTGGTATTTTCCATTTAGACCTCCCTTTGATTTCTTACTTCTACATGGGGAAGGTTTTTCCTTTCTTTTCCCTTACGTTTAAAAGCCAAAAGACTTAACACCTAAAATCGAAAAATATCCTTGCAGCACTCCGGCGCTAACAATAGCTATTGATACTAAGAATGAAGCAAAACAGTAATAAATAAAGTCCCTTCTTAGCTGATGCCCATTGAATTTACCTTGTATAAGTATAAATGAAAAAATCGTCGCTAAACCTGCCCCTAAAAGAAGACAAGGAATTGTCAAAATAGAAGGTATGGCTATAGTAAATAAAACAATCCCAACACCTGCTAGTTTTTTCGTATAAACAATAAAAGCAAATGTAAATCCTAAAACAAAACCTCGAGTGAAGACTATTAAATAAATAAGCGGTGTCCCAATCACTGTTAGCCCTAGTAACCAAATTCCAGCCATTATAATAAAGTTATTTTTGGCTATCTGTCTCAAAAAAATAATATCAATACTATTTGGTTGTTGTTGAAGCAATTTATTAAAGAAATCTGCAAGCTGAAACGATTTCTCGGCGCTAAGAGCTCCTACACCAAATATTCCGAAAACAAACCCAGTAAAATAAACACATATAAGGGTCAAATATATTACCCAATATTGCTTTATGTGACTAAACAAAATTTTTTTCATGGAATATTCCCCCTGAGCAGCAGACTTGTCCTCAGTGAATAATATTCCTTTGTTTGCGAAACTATGTATTTACTTGAAAAATTGTTCAAACTACTTAGCAAATATTTGACTTGAATTCAGAAATCTGTTGGCTAATAGAATTCCTAGTGATGATTTGGCATCTTGGATCTGGCCAGTTATAGCCATTTCTACCGCATCATTCCAAGGTAGTTTAACAACTCCTAAGAATTCATCTTCATCAGTGGCTAAAGGTGACCAAATAAGGTCATGAGCTAAGTATAAATAAATAACTTCATCCGCAAAACCAGGAGAAGTATTGAACAATCCAAGAAAAGTCATTTTACCTTGATAACCTGTTTCTTCTCTTAATTCTCTAATAGCACAGCTTATCGGTTTTTCATTTTGATCAATTTTTCCTGCAGGTATTTCTATAGTCTCCTTTGCTAATGCATAACGGTATTGGCGTACCATTAAAATCATATTGTCAATTAAGGCTACTATTCCAACCGCGCCGGGATGTCTTACGACCTCTCGAATAGCTTTTTTACCGTCCGGAAGTATAACTGTGTCTCTTTCAACTTTGATAATTTTCCCTTCAAAAATAGTTTCTTTTTTGATACATTTTTCTTCAAATTTACTCATACATAACCTCCCGAAAATTCTGAAAAACCTAATTCAATTAAAAATATTATCTTTGTTAGTGTATAAGGGGCAAAGATTGATAATTGTCTTAAAAACTATAGTAACCTTTATTCTCCAAGGAATAAAGGTTACTATAGTTTTTAAGTGTCTTATCTCACATTTTATCGGCTATTCTTAATTTATCCGCCACCATTGCAATAAACTCTGAATTCGTAGGTTTACCTCTATCCACATTAATCGTATAACCAAAGAACTTATTCATAAACTCTATGTTTCCTCTATCCCAAGCTAATTCAATTGCATGGCGAATTGCCCGTTCAACTCTGCTTGGGGTCGTGGTATATTTTTTAGCAATCATCGGATATAATTCTTTTGTAACGGCTCCAAGTAAAGATACATCATTGATCACTAAAACTATAGCATCTCTGAGATATTGGTAGCCTTTTACATGAGCCGGAACTCCCATTTGCTGTATCATCTTGGTAACTTCGATTTCAATTGATTTCGGGCTGGAATTTTTAATTAAACTATCTTGATCATTATTGTAAACATATGAAGAATTGGTATTGGATGCAATAATTTCATCTGCTCCTACCAATTGCCTTATCCTCTTACCTAAGGTGTTTAAATCAAAGGGCTTTAATATAAAATAATCAGCCCCTAATTGTACTGCGCGCTGGGTCATGCTCTCTTGACCGAAGGAAGTAAGTATGATTACTTTTGGCTTGTGTTTTATTCCCGCGAGTTTTTCAAGCACACCAAGCCCATCAAGATGTGGCATAATAATATCTAAAACAACTACATCGGGCTCTTCTTTGCTTATCATATCCAACGCATCGTTTCCATTATAAGCCACTCCGGTAAGTACCATATCTTTCTGACTCTGAATATATTCCCTAAGTATTTGGATAAAGTCTCTATTATCATCCGCTAATAACACCCGAATCAATTGTATTTTGCCTCCTACTCAAGGAAATTTTGGTAATCCAATCTTTGTATTCTTCGACAATATTTATTTAAATCCTTCTTTGGAATTAAAAAGAACAAAAATATTTTTAAGCCTAAAGAGAAACTGCCTTTTAAGGCAGTTTTCTGATTTAGTATACCCGATTCTTCTAACATTCTTTCAATAAATATTCCATATCCTCTGGTAGAATCGTTAACAAATACATGAGTTATAGCTCCAACAATTTTTCCATTCTGGACAATCGGACTTCCGCTCATACCTTGAACGATCCCTCCGGTTATCTCGAGTAGTTTCGGATCAGTAATTTTAATAATCATATTTTTATTATCATTTCTATATGGCATGATTTTTTCGATATTTACCTCGAATTCTTGTATATTATTATTTTTTAGTACTGTATAAATGGTTGCTTTACCGGTTTTGATTTCATTTTTCCAAGCGATTGGAATAGGTTTGGTGAAAAAAGGATTATTAATCTGTTTATCAAAAACGCCAAATATACCACTACTACTATTATTCGTTATTCTTCCCAAAAAGCTGGATTCTAACAGAAAACTTCCTATCTTCTCTCCAGGATCTCCTTTTTTACCTTTTTCAATACCATAAATTGTTGATTCGAGTATTTTACCGTTATTCATTTCTATTTTATTGTTAGTATCTGTATCAGTAATAACATGGCCTAATGCACCAAAAATTCTTGTTTCAGGCTCTATAAACGTTAACGTTCCAACTCCAGCAGCTTCATCTCTAATATACAGTCCGATTCGGAATCTTTGAGTTTCAGCACAATAAATTGGTTCAATTATTTTCTCCTGGATTTCTTTTTTCTTCTGCACCTCAACCACTATTTTTTTGTTTTCTTGACAACTCTTATTTATTTCCTGTGCGACTTGGAAATCACTCAAGGCTTTCTTTCCATTGACTGATAAAATTGTATCACCAACCACTATTCCTGCTTCTTTTGCCGGAAATATTTCTTTACCTTCTTCATTGATAATAGGAGCATACCCAACGACCAATACTCCTTTGGTTTGTAAAGTCACACCGATTGAATGGCCACCAGGGATTACCAGGATATCCGGCTTAGGATTTTCTTTTGTGGATCCAGTAATCCCCAAGAAGCTGTAGATGCTATTGTTGATTGTTATAACGTTCGGATTTGAAATATCTGTTTGTTGAAAACCAAAGGTAAAAAATAAAAGAAATCCCATGAATAAAAACAGTTTTATTGACTTCTTTTTCATATTTCCCTCCAGCTTTTCAACCTCCTCATCATTTAAAAAAAATCATAAAAAATACTGCAGTTATAAACTCTCCATAAAACTATTTTTTCATCCTATAAAATCTTTTCTAATCTTCCTTATAAAATCAATTTATATATCAAATAATCAATAATAAGTTATTTTTAACTTTTTTTTATCTAATATCCAGCATTTAGTCCGAAAATAAAAAATCAGCAGTTTTCACTACTGATTTTTTTATATAATCTTATATTAAAACCCTATTTCGAGGTCTTAGCTTGAAGCCAAAGTTCCTCAGCTAACTCCAGCGCAGCTTTATCTCCTCCACCAAACATTCTACTCAATTCCAGGATTCTTTCTGATTCATTTAACAAAGTCACTTGGGTAAGGGTTCTATCGTTAACTACGTCTTTCTTTATTCCATAGTGTTGATCCGCATATGCAGCTACTGAAGCTGAATGTGTTATGCATAATACCTGCCTATTTTCTGCAATTTTTGTCAACTTTTCTGCTACTTTATTTACGGTTCGACCACCTACCCCACTGTCAACCTCATCAAAAATAAATGTATCCACCGTTTCAACTTTAGAAAGTAAACTCTTAAAAGCTAGCATCAATCGAGCCATCTCCCCACCTGACGCTACTTTCGATAAAGGTTTAGCTGGCTCGCCTAGATTTGCTGTAAAATAAAACTCTATTTCCTCAGCACCTTCAGGTGAAGGTTCTTTAACAGGGGTAAAAATAATCTCCACTCTGGCATCTTTTAAGCCGAGATCTTGTAATTCTAAAGCAAGTCCCTTTTCGATTTTTTCAGCCTGAATTCCTCTGCTTAAACTTAAAGCCTCAGCTCTATTATTGTATTCATTAAAAGCATCTCTCTTTTCGCGCTTAACGCTTTCTTTTTCTTCCTGAAGGTGAGTGATCTCCTCAAGCTCCTTTTCCATTTCGGCTTTTTTTTCTATGACTGAATCTATGTCAAATGCGTATTTTTTCAGTTTATGAAGTTCAATAAGCCTAGTTTCAATTTGATCTAACCTTTCAGGTTGAAAGTCGAGTTTTTCTTTATATAATCTTAGTTTATCAACAAAATCTTCCAATTGATAATATATATCGCTTAATTCTTGATTAAGAATCTCACTTTCAGAATCTAAAAGACTCAATTCTTCCATATTACGGATTGCTGCACCGATTAAATCAAAAGCGGACATACCCGAGAGCCCTTCCGCCCCATTGTACAGTTCTTCGTAGGTTTCATTTACTAAATTTAATATTTTTTCAGCATTTTGAAGAAACCTTTTTTCTTTTTCTAATATGCCTTCCTCTCCAGGTATAGGAGAAATCCTTTCTATTTCTTCAATTTGATAACGTAATATTTCTGCTCTTCTATCCCTATCCCGTTCTGTTCGCAAAAGCTCCCTTTCTTTGGCCAAGATATTACGGTAGTTTTGAGCTGCCGCTTTTACTCTTTCCAACAATATTAAGTGTTCCTCTCCACCAAAACTATCTAACAATTCCCTGTGAGTATCGGTTACAAGCAAAGACTGATGATCCATTTGACCATGAATATCCACTAAGCCCTCACAAAAAGTGCGATATAAAGATAGTGGAACTGCTCTTCCTTGAACCCTACATATATTTCTTCCGGTAGTATTTATTTCTCTATATAAAAATAGCATTTCATCTTCAAAAGGATAGCCTTCATCTCTTAAAAAATTTGCGATATTAGGCGGAAGGTGGGAGAAAACCCCCTCAATTATGGCTCTTTCTTTACCATGGCGAATTAAATCGTTATTAGCTCTTCCTCCAAGTAAAATCCCTAAGGCATCAACCAACATTGACTTCCCTGCACCTGTTTCGCCAGTAAAGACGGTAAGACCTCTTTCAAAATACAAATTAACATCTTGCATGAGTCCAAAATCTCTAATATGTAACTCTAAAAGCATAAGTTACCCCCCTCCTCGTTACAAAATAGAGCTATAGCATTTCTTGGAATTTCCTCAAGATTACATTTACCATATTTTTAGGTTTGATTAGGAGAAAAATAGTATCATCTCCGGCTACGGTACCAATAACCTCTTTTATACCGCTGTTATCAATGAGTGATGCTAAAGCTTGGGCATTACCCGGAATTGTTTTTATAGCGATAATATTTTCGCTACTGTCCATAGATACTACGACTTCTTTCCATAAGCGTTTCAACCTCTCTTGATGACTAGCATAGTTTACTTCACCTTGAAGTGCGTAACGATATTCATCATTAATTCCAGCAATTTTTACTAAGCCCATTTCTTTTATGTCCCTTGAAATTGTGGCTTGAGTGACATTGAATCCCTCTTGGGTCAATCTTAGAACAAGTTCCTCTTGAGTTTTAATATGTTCATTTGTGATTAATTCCTGGATTTTTTTCTGTCTACGGGCTTTCATTAGCTATCCTCCTTGTTTTCTGAATCATTATCCAGTAAGGAGATGTTTCACCTTGATTAAGATAATTCCCCTGAAGAACACAAAAATCCTTCTTGGGAATATTAGAAAGAAAGTCGATAAGGGCGAGCGATTCCCTTAAACCACCCTCGTGTCCTCTGTATACAACTATTGTTATAATGCCATTACTCGCTAATACGTCTAAAGCGCCTTCTAATGCTTTAATAGTTGTTTCTGGAGTTGTGATAATTTTACTAGTACTACCTGGCAAATACCCTAAGTTGAACATTACTGCTTTAACACCATTAGGTACGCGATTCGGAATATTACTATGGCTTTCATGTAGCAAATTAACATTTGACATCATATTAAATCTTCTCAATAATTCTCTCGTAGCTTCAATCGCCTGTTCTTGAATATCAAAAGCATAGACTTTTCCTTCAGCTCCAACACATTGAGCTAAAAATAATGTATCCCTGCCGAGCCCGGCAGTTGCATCAACTACAATATCCCCAACAGAAATTGTTTTTTTAAGATAATCTTTAATTACGAACTGTATATCTTGTATACCCCTATCCATATCAACGGTCCCTTAATTTTGCTTTTACCACATTATGAAAGCTTCTACCTTTTAAACGAATAAATTTTGCTTTGATTGGCGACTTAACAATCCTGATAGTATCGCCTGGTTTTAACATTATGATGTGTTTTCCGTCAAATGTAACCCGACACGTACTTCCTCTAGTTAAAGAAACATCAACTATTTCATTATGCGAAATCACAAGAGGTCGAGAAGATAATGCATGAGGAGCAATATAAGTGATAAGCATCGCCTCTACCTCCGGGCTTACAACAGGTCCTCCAGCCGATAGAGAATAAGCTGTTGAGCCAGTCGGCGTAGCAACTATAAGTCCATCAGCCGAGGGGCTTAGAATCGGGTCACCCGAGAGTTTCACTTGTAAGGTAATTAACGAATCCGAGCTTTCTCTCAAAAACACTACATCATTCAATACAATATATCGCAAAGCTTTTTCTGAATTTTCCAATGAAGCAATCATCATCAATCTTTCTTCAAGAATATATTCCCTATTTATAACCTTTTCCAAGGCACTATATAATTCACCTCGCTCAACCTCACATAAAAAGCCTAACCGTCCATAATTAACACCAAGAACCGGTATATCATAAGGAGCAGCTTCTCTTGCCGCTTCTAAGACGGTTCCATCCCCTCCTAACGAAACAATAAAATCCATTTTAGGAGGATTATCAATCGACCATTCCGATATAGCTTTCCATCCATGAGCTTTAAACCAATCGATTAGTTGAGGAACCAAACTTTCAGCATTGTTTTTAGAGCGGTTTATCCATAAACCAACACACTGTTGCATACCCTCACTCCGTTTCCAACTGAGCTTGCTGAACCAAAAAAGGAACTCTAGGGAACCAATCAACAGAATTTTTCTCGAAAGGTATAGCTTTTTTCAACCAAAGTAGAAATTCAATATTCCCTTCCGGTCCCCGAATTGGAGAAAAATCTAAACCATTAATGAAAAAACCGAAATCTTCAGCGGCTTGTAAAACCATGTATAATACAGATTTATGTACCTCAGGATCTCTAACTACTCCATTTTTCCCTACTTTATCTTTCCCAGCCTCAAACTGAGGTTTGATCAAAGCGATTACTTGGCCATTATCTTTTAAGATTTTCCGCATGGCAGGAAAAATTTTAGTAATAGAAATAAACGAAACATCGCAAACAACAAAATCAACCTTTTCTGGTATGATCTTTTCATCTAA
>JAAYSI010000103.1 GCA_012524045.1 Peptococcaceae bacterium
CTTTTCTTGACGAGTCTAGCTTTATCTTATGCTTGTTGTCTAGTTTTCAAAGACCCTATACGCCGATTGGGCTTTCCCGCCTCGCGACGCTTTATTATAATATCACGCTGTTTTGAGACTGTCAACAGCAAATTTCAAGGAAATTATAAATATTCTTTCCTTTCTTTATTATTTTTTTGCATGTTGTTTATTATAAAGTTCTTTTAAATGTTATTTATGATTTTTATAAACTTTAAAGTTAAAGTTAGAATACTGGCTGTCACTTTTTTTAAGTAATATGGTTATATGTCTTAGCAGATTGTTATATGTCCAGGACTATTATATGACTAAACATTATAAAGGTTTACAGAGGGTCCTTAAGATTTTACGTCTATAATACGTCTATATATTATATCTCAGTATATATCTAATGTTTCTAACATATACGGGCATATCTAATATTTAATCCTGGCAAATTTTCTTTTACCGACTTTGAGAATATCCCCTTCTGTAAATTTATATACCGCTGAGATATCAGTTATTTTCTTATCATTAATTCTTACGCCGCCTTGCTCAATCAGCCTTCTGGCTTCGCCTTTGCTCGGGGCAAGTTTTGAGCTCGCAAGTAATAACACCAATTCAATTTCAAAATTTGGATCGAATCCCAGTTCGGAAAGAATCAAATCCGGCATTTCATCCGGTGCTTCTTTCTTTTGGAACATTTTTATAAATTCATCTTTAGCCTGTTTGGCCTGTTCTTCGCCATGATAAATTTTGACAATCTCCATGCCTAATCTCATTTTTAAATCACGCGGATGAACCGTACCTTGCTGCAAGCCTTTTTCCAGCCGGCGAATTTCGGTTAAAGGAACTTTGGTCACCAGTTCGAGGTAACGAATCATAAGTTCATCAGGGATTGACATGGTCTTGCCGAACATTTCTCTAGGACTTTCATAAACCCCAATGTAATTGCCTAAACTTTTACTCATTTTTTGGACCCCATCGAGACCCTCTAAGATAGGAGTCATTAAGGCCACTTGAGGCGCTTGTCCAAAGTCCTTCTGTAAGCTTCTACCCATAAGCAAATTAAATTTTTGGTCGGTTCCGCCAAGTTCGACATCGGAATCCAAAGCCACTGAATCATACCCTTGCATAAGGGGATAGAAAAATTCATGAATACTTATGGGCTTTTCCTCAGCATATCTTTTAGCAAAATCGTCCCGTTCAAGCATTCTGGCTACGGTACAGTGGGCGGCAAGTTTTATGGTATCTTCCAGGTTTAACTTTCTTAACCAAGTCGAATTGAATTCTATTCTGGTTTTCTCAGGATCGAGGATTTTAAATATTTGTTCTTTATAAGTCTCGGCATTGCGAAGAAGTTCTTCCTCAGTTAAAGGTTTACGAGTTTCGGATCTTCCCGACGGATCTCCGATTCTACCTGTAAAATCTCCTATAACAATAATAGCTTGATGGCCTAAATCCTGAAATTGCCTCATTTTCTGCAAAGGAACAGTATGACCCAAATGGATATCCGGTGCTGTCGGATCCAGTCCGAGTTTTACAAGTAGGGGTTTCTTTTCGACAATGGATTTTCTGATTTTTTCTTTTAACTCTTCTTCCGGAATGATTTCCGCAGCTCCCGTTTTTAAAATTTCCATCTGTCTTTGTACTTCTTGCTCAATGGTATTCAAGTTTAACATCCCTTCCAAGCTAACTGCCTTAATTTTCCAAAAAGTCGTGACTTTATCGTGACTTTATAAAATATACTATAATATTATAAAGTCACCAACCATTTAGCGCAAGGCTTTTACCAATTGAATACTATTTTTACCCCCTTCAAAATATGGTATAATATTTTGAACTCTTTATTACCTTGATTGGTAATTACCTATTAACCAATACAATAGCAACGTATTTTAATCAGCCTTAGGTCAAGGAGGAAAAACCATGGCTAACAAGCAAAATTCCGATAGAAATCTTAAACAAAAGAATAGAAGGATCCGTTCCCTGCCCAAAAAGAAAACTAAATCTATGCTTAAAACTGTACTTATTGCTTTTCTGGGAGTAATTATAGTATCTGCGTTGACTCTAGGGGTTTATACCGTTAAAGCAATTGCCGGTACTCCTGAATGGGACCCACAAGTGCTTAGTGATCTGGAGCAATCCTCAATAGTGTATGACAGCGAGGGTAATCAGATCGCTCAATTACATGGCTTAGAAAATCGCTTACTGGTCAATTTCGAAGATATCCCGGAACTTGTTATAGATACTTTCATTGCGGTCGAAGATAAAAGATTTTATGATCACTACGGAGCCGACCCGATCCGTATTATGAAAGCTGCCATAAATAACTTTAAAGCTGGCCAGGCTGTTGAGGGTGGAAGTACTATCACCATCCAGTTAGCTAAAAACGCTTTTATTGAGGATCCAACCGCCAAAAAATTGGACCGCAAAATCCAAGAGTTGGTTTTAGCTCTGCAAATAGAGCGCACTTATACTAAAAATGAAATCCTAACCTTCTATCTTAACCGGATATTCTTTGGTGAATCATCCTTTGGAATACGGACAGCAGCCCAAACCTATTTTGGCAAAGAATTGGACGAACTCAATCCGGCCGAAGTGGCCTTACTTGCCGGACTGCCCCAAGCCCCAAGCGCTTATGATCCTTACATCAATCCGGATAGAGCAAAAAACAGACGTAATCTTGTTTTGGGAATCATGAGAGATAATGGTTTGATTACGGACGAGGAATATGAACAGTATAAAGAGGAACCCTTTACTTTTGTCGAACAAGTAAAAGCTAATAAAGCAAAAGTAAAACTTAGTGACACAGGCAACCTTAACAAGAAACATCCTTATTTTGTCGACTATGTTGTCAATGAACTGCAAACCAAACACGGCCTCACACCACAACAAATCTTCAATGGCGGTTTGCATATTTATACCACTGTTAATTCTAAAGTCCAAACTGTTGCTGAAAATGCTTTTGCTAAGGCGGAGAATTTCCCAAAAAGTGTGGATGAAATCCCAGTGCAAGGCGCTCTTACATTATTAGAGACCAAGACTGGTGCCATTACAGCTATGGTAGGAGGCAGAGAATATACTCCTATGGGCTTAAATCGAGCTTGGCAGTCCAGAAGACAGCCCGGTTCGACAGCTAAACCGCTAGTTGTCTACGCCCCCGCTTTAGAAAAAGGCGGTTACTTCCCCGGAACTGTCTTAGATGATATGCCCGTTAAATATAGTGATGGAGCTAATGGAATTTGGGCACCTGAGAACTATGATACACTGACCACCGGTTGGCGCGGACTTATTACTATGCGCGAAGCAATCAAAGATTCGGTCAATGTTTATGCTGTCAAATTATTGGATGCAATCGGTGTCCAGCAAGGCTGGGAATTTGGCAAAAACAACCTTGGTCTTCCATTGCAAGAAAAAGACAAGGTCTTAAGTCTCAGCCTTGGAACTTTTGAAGCTTCAACCTTGGAAATTGCTTCGGCTTATGCGACTTTCGCTAATAACGGTATAAAAACCGAACCCTATAGCGTAACTAAAGTTGTTGATCACTTAGGCAATACCATTGTAGAGCATATTCCTTCGGAAAAAAGAGTAATGAAAGAAACCACAGCTTATCTGATGAATAATCTGCTAAGAAGCGTGGTCACTTCCGGAACAGGTACCAGGGCCCAGATCGGTAATTGGTACATTTGCGGCAAGACAGGTACAACTTCTCTCGACCCTAATAAATACGGGAACAGATCAGGTAATCCGGATGCCTGGTTTGCGGGCTACAGTCCGGTCTATTCTGCGGTAGTTTGGATGGGCTATGATTCGGACGAAGACCTAAAACATTATTTGTATAAAGTCTATGGAAGCAGTTACCCGACCACTATTTGGAAAGAAGTTATGATCGCGGCCCATGAAGGGTTAAAAGTACAATCTGCAATTACTCGCCCTTCAGGCCTTACTACAGTCAAGTTTGATTTAAAATCCGGTCTACTACCAAGCAGCTTGACTCCTGAGGAGTTTATTGATGAAGAAATATGTGCTGCTGACAGTGCTCCGACCAGCGTAAGCGATATTTGGGTTGAGTTTATGGTCGACCCGGACAATCCTGATAGGATAGTACCCGAAGATACTCCGGATGCAATCCCAAGAGTGTTTTTAAACATTCAAGACCGGCCGGAAGATGTACCGTGGCCAAAAGATGAGGAACCTTATAAAATACCCGATCAAAGCAAGTTCGAAAACGAAGATCCTGACAACAATGGCGAACCTCCCGAAAACGGCCAACCCCCTGAAAACGGTCAGCCTACTGAAAATCCGCCTGTTGGCAACCCAGAGATTCCGGAATTGTCTATCGGTTCAGTAGATTTTAATAAACAAAATGGCAGGGTTAAAATACCCATTCTCTCTAAATACGATCACAAGAAATACACTGTTATGCTCTATGTGCGTAAACCCGGAATCTCTTATCTTGAAACCTTTGTGCCAGAGGATGGCAATACTAAGAGTATTAACTATAGCCTCTCTATGTCCGAAAACGGTATAACGCCCGGTACCTACACTTTCTGGGCAGCATTAATGGACAATGACACATTTACCGTAGGCCCGCCGTCTAAGCCTGCTAAACTTACTATAAAAATTAAAATTGAGGATTAATTATTGATAATAATAATTATTGATAATAATAATTATTGGTATAGAAAGATATAGATAATTAAAATATTGAGAATTATTTTAGTTCAATTATGGTTACGCCGGAATCTCCCTCTCCGAATTCCCCTAAACGATAACTTTTCACATGGGGATGCTGCTTTAAAAATTGGTGAATCCCCGTTCTCAGTGCCCCGGTACCTTTACCGTGAATTGCACTAACCTGATTTATTCCGGTAATTACAGCATCGTCCAGGTATTTATCCAAAAGCACCACGGCTTCTTCAACCAGTTTGCCCCTAAGATCAATCTCACTGCGCAAGGTAACTGATTTTGCCAGACCCAGGCTTCCTCTTAGAGTTTTTTCAAAGTGTTCCGGTGTTCTGGTTTCATCTACTAATCTTATCTCGCTGAGTGGAACATTTAGGCGGATGATACCGGCCTGGACCAGGACTTCGTTATTATGGTCCGGTTTTTGCAAAACCTGCCCTTTCTGCCGTAAATTGGGCAGATAGACTGTTTGCCCGACCTGAATTTGCTCAGGTTTAAGGGTGCTTTTTCCTTTGCGTGTCGTGCTGCTGGTAAAGACATCGCCTGAAAGCTTCCTCAATCGACTCCGAGCTTTTTGGAGCGCCGCTTCCTGTTCGCGGCGTTCTTTTTTACGAATTTCTTTCAGTTCCTTGATAACTGCCTCAGCTTCAACTTTGGCTTGACGAACTATTTCAATAGCCTCTTCCTTGGCTTTATGGATTATTTCCTCATATTTATCCTGCAACTCCTGGTTCTTATGCTTAAGCTCCGCTGCCTTTTGGACGGCTTCCTTGTACTCATCTTCTATTTTTCTTTTCTGAATCTCAATCTCGCGCTGGGTATCTTCCAAATTCTCCAGTAAATTGCTCTCCTGGAGTTGACGTTCAGAGATAAAGGAACGGGCCCTTTCCAGAATATGCGGGCTAAGTCCAAGTCTACCGGCAATCGCTAAAGCATTACTTCTTCCGGGTATACCAGTTAGCAATCGATAGGTTGGTTTCAGGGTATCCGGATCAAATTCCACTGAAGCATTTTCTATCCCCGGAGTGTTATAAGCAAAGGTCTTCAGTGTTCCGTAATGGGTGGTTGCCACACCGCAACTTTCTCTGTCCAATAGTTCGGTCAAAATGGCCATGGCCAAAGCCGCCCCTTCTGCTGGGTCGGTTCCTGCCCCCAGTTCGTCAAATAAAACCAAGGATTTAGAATCGGCTTGCTCCATAATTTTTACAATATTAGTCATATGCGCTGAGAAGGTACTTAAGGATTGTTCTACACTCTGTTCATCCCCTATATCGACGAAGACATGTTCAAAAATCCCCAGTTTAGAGTCACTCTCAGCAGGGATATGGAGCCCCGATTGCATCATTACTACCATTAAACCGATAGTCTTAAGGGTTACGGTTTTCCCACCGGTATTTGGGCCGGTAATTACTAGGAATCTATAGTCTTTACCTAGTTCTACGGAAATAGGTACTACATTTCCGGTCAAGAGCGGGTGGCGGGCTTTAATTAGCTTTAATTCCGGTTTATTCATCACAAGGGGCGAACCCGCCTCCATGTCTTCGCTTAAACGAGCTTTGGCCAGGATAAAATCTAATCTGGCAACTGCTTCATACAAAACTTCGATTTCCTCAACCTGTGCTTTTATTAAGGCAGTTAGTTGTTGAATAATTTTTTGGATTTCCTTTTTTTCTTTTAAGATTATTTCCCTTAATTCATTGCCTAGTTGCACCACTACCATCGGCTCGATGAATACAGTTGCTCCACTGGCTGATTGATCGTGAACAATGCCCGGAAAAGCCGAGCTATATTCTTGTTTAATTGGTACCACATAGCGCTCTGCTCTAGTTGTCACCAAATTATCCTGAAGCATCTTTTGATAATTTGGGTTGCGCAAAATTGAGTCCAAGCTATCCTTGATACGCTGCTGGGTAAGGTTTTTACTGCGGCGTAATCTTGCCAATTCCTCCGAAGCCCGGTCACTCAAATTTCCGTCATCCAAAATACACC
>JAAYSI010000104.1 GCA_012524045.1 Peptococcaceae bacterium
AGACCCTAAGAAAATATCCCGGCTTCAGCGATATTACTCGGATCGTGGTGGGTAGGACCGATTTAGGCGTAAGTATTTATGTCCGAGAGAGCCAGTATACGGAGGCTTTAGTTATTGTTCGGGATATAATAGATTCGTTACAGGAAAGCGAATAAGTAAGTATGGTATGCAAAAAACCCTTTTGCAAGAAGATGTCTATGTAGATATCTTCTTTTTTTAATAGTTAAATAGTAAAAACCTTAACTACTACTTATAAATATTTCCTTAATTTTATCTTTAAAAAATTTGGATTTTTTAGAAAAATATTTTTACTTTTTGCAGGGATTAGACAATTTTTGCCGAATATGGTTAGACAATTAATAGTAAAAAATGAAAAGAAACTGAATAAAACTGAATAATATTAATTGCCAAATAGCAATTAGTGAAAGACATCTAAATCAAGCCTTAAATATATAACCCTGTCCCCAAACATTGAGAATATACTTTGCCTTTTTGGGGTTAGATTCTATTTTATTTCTTAATCTCCTTATATAAACATGAAGGAGATTAGGATTTACCTTCTCAGGGTTTTCCCATAATTTGGCCATTAGTTCTTTGTGGCTAAAGAGGTTATTGGGCTGAGAAGCTAAATGCCAAATTAATTCAAACTCCATGGGAGTTAGATTAATTAAAGTGCCCTTAAGAAAGGCTTGTTTTTGATTGTAATCAATAACTAAGTCGTTAAAAACAAGTCTTTTACGTTCTTTGTTCGCATCACTTTGTTTTAAACGGGCATTAATGCGGAGTTCCAACTCTTTTAAACTAAAAGGTTTTGTTACATAATCGTCAGCACCGGCCTCAAGGCCCTTAATTCGATCCTCTGCACTGTCTTTGGCAGAGAGAAAAATAATAGGTATATTGATTTTTTTTTTGATTCTTTTACATACTTCCAGCCCATTCATTTTTGGCATTATAATATCCAAAATAATAATTTCAGGTTTTAATGCTTTGGTCATTTCTAGCCCTTGTAGACCATTGCTTGCTTTATAAATCTCATGTCCTTGGGCAGAAAAGTATAGCTCCAAGGAGGTTTGCAGACTTAAATCATCGTCCACAATTAAGATTCGCGCCACATCACTCACCTCATTTCGCTAGTTTATGATATCATTTCTTAACAAAGAAAATTTTTGAGAGCGACAAAAAATTAATATTTTTAATAAATCATTAATCATTAATTAATAATTATTAACCAAAAATTAATAATTGTCCAACCTTTTCCGAAATATTTTCCGGCTATCCGGCAGGCAGTCCGATGTACCTTAAAAAGGTAGGGTAGAGGCTATGAAAAAATCTTTAATTTATCAATTTAGGAAAATAGATAGGTCATATAAGTTTGCCGATTTATTTGACTTGGAAGAAATTCAAAAAATTCAGGATCTGTTTTCAGATGCTACCGGTGTGGCCTCCATAATAACTGAGCCCGATGGAACTCCGATAACTAAGCCAAGCAATTTTTGCAGCCTATGTAAGGATCTAATTAGAAAATCAGAAATAGGCTTAAAAAATTGTTTATTATCCGATTATATCATTGGTAGACCAAGCGCCAAAGGACCTCGGATTCAAAAGTGTTTAAGCGGTGGCCTGATAGATGCCGGAGCGAGTATTTTTTTCAATAACAAACAGATTGCTATTTGGTTGGTTGGTCAAGTAATATATGAAGATTGTAATTTAGACGAGATGTTGGCCTATGCAGATGTTATCGGAGTAGACAGGAATCTGTACAAAAATGAATTGCTTAAAGTAAAACGTATTTCTAAAAAGCAATTTAAAAACATCTGTGACTTTTTATTTTTTAATGCCCAACAACTTAGCAAATATGCCTCAAAGAATGTCTCATTGACCAATGAAATTCACGATAGGATTTTAGTTGAAAGAGAAATAAAGAAGCTTAATATTGAACTAGATACAATAATTAGCGAAAGAACAAATGAACTTCAGAGGTTAAATGCCGAGTTGGAAGAGACAAACGCCATGTTGGAAGAAGAAATTAACGAACGCCAAATGGCGGAAGAAGAACTGCGAAATTTAAATAGTAAACTTGAAGCGAAGGTTAAAGAAAGAACTACTGAATTAGAAAAAGTGAATATCGAATTGGTTAAAAGAGAAGAGGATTTACGGCACCTTTTGAACTCCACTGCTCAAGGAATCTACGGACTGGACACCAAAGGCAATTGTACATTTTGTAATGAGAGTTGTCTAAAAATGCTTGGTTATAAGCACGAGGAAGAGTTGGTTGGAAAAAACATGCATAAGCTAATCCATCATAAGCGCTCCGACAATACACCACTCTCTATCGAGGAATGTCAAATTTATAGTGCTTTCCTTAGAGGGCAAGGTACCCATGTAGATAGCGAGGTGTTTTGGCGAGCTGATGGGACATGCTTCCCAGTGGAATATTTTTCCTACCCCCAATTACGTAACGGAAAAATAATTGGGGCAGTGGTGTCCTTTATGGATATTTCCAAACGGAAAAAAACAGAAGAAGAGATTATTTTTCTAAGCTACCACGATCAATTAACCGGCTTATATAATCGAAGGTTTTTTGAACAGGAATTGGCCCGGCTGGACGCGCCTAATAACTATCCTTTAAGCATTATCATGGGCGATATGAATGGTTTAAAGCTAGTTAATGATTCCTTAGGGCATAGTGTTGGTGATGAACTCCTTAAAAAAGCGGCAAAGGTGTTAGCAAAAGGATGTCGATCGCATGACATACTTGCTCGGTTGGGTGGAGATGAATTTATCGTGCTGCTACCCAAAACAGATTCCTATGAAACAGAGAGGATTATAGAACGCATTAAGGCCCTGGCGGTGCAGGAGAGGATTGGTTCTATAGAAATATCCATTTCTCTGGGCTACGCGACAAAAAAACATAGCCAAGAAGAAATGAAAGAGGTTCTTAGAAAAGCAGAAGATAATATGTACAAGCAAAAGCTGTTGGAAAGCCCTAGCATGAGAGGGAAAACCGTTGATACTATTATCCGGACTCTTTATGAAAAAAGTAGAAGAGAAGAGGCACATTCTCATAGAGTTTCTAACTTATGTGTGCGTTTAGGAAGAGCAATAGGCGCCCATAAAGCGGATATCGAGGAACTGAAAACAGCCGGCTTACTTCATGATATTGGCAAAGTAGCTATAGATGGGAGTATTTTAAATAAGCCCAGCAGGTTGTCAGAGGATGAGTGGCGAGTAATAAAACGTCATCCGGAAATTGGCTATCGAATTCTGAGCACTGTTATTTATATGTCCGACATCGCAGAATATATTTTGGCGCATCATGAAAGATGGGATGGAAGCGGTTATCCCAAGGGCTTAAAAGGCAATGAAATAATGCTTAAGTCGAGAATAATTTCTATTGCTGATGCCTATGATGCAATGACCAGCTTAAGGAGCTATCGTAGCCCCTTGTCCAAAGAGGAAGCTATCTATGAGTTGCAGAAAAATGCCGGAATTCAATTTGACCCGGAATTAGTTTCAGTTTTTATCGAAAAAGTTGTTTAAAAGGGGGCAAAAGCTGACAAAGTTTAAAGATTTGGAATAAGGGTATCAGCTAAATAGTTAATAATAACTATGTTAGCGGATAGAAATGGAGGAAAAGAAATGGGTTGGTTTGTTAATTTAAAAACAAGATCTAAACTTTTTTTAAGCTTTTTGATTTTAATTCTGTTTCTGGGACTTGTTGGAACAGTAGGAATTATATATATGTATGATATTAATGATAATGTAGGCTTAATGTATGAAGATGGAATAGGCCACATTGTGCTCATGCAGGAAGTAAAACAAAACTTTCTTAATACAGGGATAGAAGTGCAAAGAATAATCTGGGAAGCACAAACATTAAACGATTTGTCAATAATTGAAGAGTCTGAAAAGAAAATCCAAAAATATGTGGAAGAAAATAATAGACTGATTGAAGAATATAAAAGTTATGAACTTACCGAGGGAGAGCAACGTCTACTCCGAGAGTTTGTGGCTCAAGCCCAAATCTATAGGAGTTATCGGGACCTGGCTATTGAGTCAGCCAAACAAAATAACTTTAAAGCCGCTATTCTCCTAAATCAGCAAGCGGCTATCGAGAGGGAGAAAAATCAGAAGCTTATAGATGATCTAATTGAGCAAACAATGCTCTCGAGTGATAATCTAAAGGCCATGTCCGATGCGGAATTTTCTAGAGCAACGAAAATAATCGTTCTGGTTACGGTCATTGGCTTAGCAGCTGGTATATTAATTAGCATAATAATTGGAAGCCTCATTAGCCGTCCAATTGTGGCCTTAATGGAACGGGCCAAACTTTTTGCCGAAGGGGATTTTTCCACCGATGTGCCAGACGCTATTTTAGCAAGAAAGGACGAAATAGGATCCTTAGGCCAGACCATGAATGATGTTATCAAGAATATGCGGGGCCTGCTGAAACAATTACTAGATACTGCTGAGAACATGAGCTCTTCGAGTGAGGAATTGTCAGCCTCTGCCGAAGAGGTTACAGCGCAAGCCCAAACGGCTAATTTAGCTACGCAACAAATAGCAGCCGGAATGGAAGAAACCAGTGCTTCAACACAAGAGGTGATGGCCTCGGTTGCCGAAGTTGAAAAAGGAGCTCAACAACTTGCCGCACAATCCTTAGAAGGTAAAGAAATGGTTAATCATATTGAAAAGAAAGCTGCGGAGATAAAGCTTAATGCGCAAGAGTCGAAGCGTATAGCTAATAATATCTACCGAGAAAAACAAGCTGAAATAATTGAAGCCATTAAAGAGGGTGAAGTGGTTAAAGAAATAGAGTTAATGGCTAAGACCATTTCCGAGATAGCAGGCCAGACGGATTTATTAGCATTAAACGCTGCTATAGAGGCTGCCAGAGCAGGTGAACAAGGTAGAGGTTTTGCAGTGGTTGCTGAGGAGGTCCGTAAGCTGGCGGAACAATCAGCTAACACCGTAATCGGTATTCAGCCCGTAATCATTAGGGTTCAAAATGCCTTCAAGAATCTTTCACAGAATTCCTCGGACATTCTTCAGTTCATTGACGAAAAGGTCAATCCCGATTATGAGTTTATGGTTCAGATAGGGGACCAATATGCCAGAGACGCAGTTGAAATCGGAAAATCAGTCGAAACCCTGGCTTCAACCTCCGAGCAGATGTCGGCTTCTATCGAGGAGGTCAATAGGGCTATTGAGAATGTCGGGGCAGTGATTCAAGAAGCCACAAGTAATTCTCAAGAAATAGCCAATAATATCGATGAAACATCGAAAGCCATGGAGCAGGTTGCGCAAGTAGCCCATGCGCAAGCGGAATTGGCGCAGGATTTAAACAACTTAGTGCGTAGGTTTAAAATCTAATAGAATCGTATTTAGCCACACCCTCATTGCTATTTCTGTAGTGAAATGAGGGTGTTTTTAGTGTATTTCAAGATATCGGGATGCCATTAGAATAAATAATTCTAAATACTAATAAATTTGAAGGAATTTGGTATTTAATAGCGAAAAAAGAATTTGCAGTGTATTATCAATAGAAGTGTTAGACTAAGGAGATCCTTTAATGAAAATAATTCATACTGCTGATTGGCATATTGGGAAGATTGTCAACCAAGTGTATATGACTGAAGATCAAGAATATGCGTTAAAAAGTTTAGTTACTCTACTTGCTGTCGAAAAGCCGGATGTGCTGATTATAGCCGGAGATATTTACGACCGTGCAGTTCCTCCGGTTGAGGCCGTAGAGTTATTAGATAAGACTTTGAGTACAATTTTATTGGAACTGGAAATACCGGTACTGCTTATTGCCGGAAACCATGACAGCCCCGACCGCCTTAGCTTTGGCAGTAAAATTTTGCAAGCAAGGGGCTTACATATTGCCGGGCGCTTTATTAAGAATATCCAGAAAGTCACGCTCGAAGATCAATACGGACCGGTTAATTTTTACCTGGTTCCCTATGCTCCACCGGCTGAAGTTAAAGCCGTATTGGAACGAAAAGACATTACCGACCACGATTCAGCGATGGCTGCGATAATCGACCAGATCAAAAAAGAATGGCAGCCACAACAGAGAAATGTTTTAGTAACCCACGCTTTTGTTTGTGGGAACAGCGCTCCAGAATTGAGTGACTCGGAAAAACCCCTTTCTTATGCCTCAGTCGGCGGAATCGACAATGTTGATGCCAAAAGATTCGAAGATTTTACTTATACTGCTTTAGGCCATCTGCATGGCCCGCAGAATGTCAACGGGAAAAGGATCCGTTACTCCGGTTCTTTGCTTAAGTATTCTTTTTCAGAAGTAAATCAACAAAAATCAGTAAGCGTGGTGAATATTGACTCGGATGGTAATGTTGAATGTTCACAGCGCCTGTTGGCAGTGCTTAGGGATTTTCGTTGTTTGAAAGGCGAATTGAAGGCCTTATTAGACCCGGCCGTATATAACGGCACTAACCTTGAGGACTATCTCCATATAACTCTAACGGACCAA
>JAAYSI010000105.1 GCA_012524045.1 Peptococcaceae bacterium
TGATTGACGAGACAGAAAAAGAACTGCGCAAAGCTCATATTGCCCGAGTTAATGCTCGAGCCTGCAATGGTAATGTAGGTGCAGTATACTTGGATATTTTAAGTAACCTAGAGAGAATCGGTGACCATTCGGTGAATATAGCCGGATATGTCATTGGAGAGGAAAAATAGTTTCTTACTCCCTTATTTCGCTCTGTTTATATTCTATGTATGGCAAATTTTCTTATTGAATTAATCAGTCGATATGTAATATAATTGGAAGTAATTTTGGGAGTAAGGAGTGGACTAATGGAGAAATTTTTAGCAAAGTATGATGATTATTTTCTCAGTATTGCTAAGCCAATAATAGAGCATGAAGAATATCAAAAAATGCGCTCTATTCCTCATCATCATAAATCTGTATTTGAACATTCATTGCGAGTTGCTTATCTTGCCTATAAAATTTCTTCGAAGCTTAGACTTGATACGGTTTCGACAATTAGAGGAGCTCTCTTACATGATTTCTATTTATTTAAATTCAAAAAGCGAGAAGGCAAAAACCTTATTGCTGAAAGTTACAGGCATTCTAAGAACCATCCTAAGATTGCCAAGGAAAATGCTTTAAAGTATTTTGATTTAAATAAAAAGGAAATAGATATTATCTTGAACCATATGTTTCCTGTAGGACTTCCCAAGAGTTTTGAAGCCTGGATTACTTCATTCGCAGATAAGAGCTTAGCTATTTTTGAATACTCCACCAGAATGTATTGTTTTACAAATATAAAATTATCAAGTATATTATTTAGTATTTCGAAGTAATACTGCCGGTAAAACCGGCTTTTTTTATTTTGATGGAATAAGATAAATTTAAATAAGTAGATTATTTATAGACCATTTTTAAAGGCGAACTTTTATGTAATAATAGTAATGTATGGGGGGTATGGCGGTGAAAAAACAAGTAATAAAGATTCTTGCTAATATTGTAGCAATATATATTGGAACTTATATTTTCCCTGATGTCGTTATAAATTCTGTAACAACCGCTATTACTGCCGCTTTGGCTTTGTGGTTGGTTAACTTGATTATCAGGCCTTTGTTATTATTCATTACTTTACCAATAAATATATTAACCTTAGGTTTGTTTTCACTGGTTATAAACACCTGGATGGTTATGCTGGTAGCCAAGTTGGTAAATGGATTTTGGCTTAGTGGGTTTTGGACGGCCTTTGGAGTAGCAATATTAGTGTCAATCACCTTTGTAATCTTAGAAAAAATACTCAAATAAGTTAATGAAGTGGTAATAATGGCGATGAGGTTGATATTGCAATAACTTATGCTAAAATTAATCTTAACAAGAAAAAATAGGAGTTTCTTATATGAATAATGAAAAAGATTTTAGTAAAATCTTAAAGGAAAAGGGTTACAAATTTACCAATCAGCGACAGTTTGTTTATGATGTTGTAATGGAAAATGAGGGTAAACATCTTAATAGCCAGGAAATTTATGAACTGGTAAGAGAAAAATATCCCGAAATCGGAGTGGCGACTGTTTATAGGACATTAGCCCTGTTAGAAGAGGTTGGGATGATTTACGGAGTTGATTTCGAAGATGGTTATCGGCGATACGAAATATCGAAAGAAGATGAAGAACATAGGCACCATCATTTAATTTGTCTCGGTTGTGGGACTATCCGAGAAGTGGAAGAAGATCTTTTAGGATCAATTGAAGAAATCATATTTAAAAATCATAATTTCAAAGTTAAAAATCACCGGGTAAAGTTCTATGGTTATTGTGATAAATGCCTGGTTAAAAAGTTTGAGCTATAAAAACTTTGAATTCTTTATTAAAAGCTTCTGAGGTAAATTTGACATTACCTAGAAGCTTTTTAGTTTTTTTACAAATGAAGATATCATTTCTAGCTTAAACACATAAAATATTAAAAACAAGGGAATTTCTAGTATTAGAAATAAATCTGGGGTTTAAGCTATGAAGTTATTGGCATTGTTTGTTGCTTTTTTTATTTTGTTATTTATAATATTCTTTTTAAGAATTTACCTAGAGCTGTCTTATAGTTTCCGCAATTATGAAAGCAAGCTTAACCTTGAGATTCGAATATTATTCTTAAAATTTAAAATCAATTTTAATATTCCTAAAGAATTACTTGTAAAAGGCTATAATAATATTGTTCAAAATTTTATAAATGACCTCTCGGAGCATGAAGAACAAATAAAAAGCGATCCTGAGACTACTAACAGTGTTAATGCTAAATCGCGTCGCTATCGAACATTAAAATTTAGTATGAGAGAAAGTTTTAGGCATTACATGGCTTCTTGGTTAA
>JAAYSI010000106.1 GCA_012524045.1 Peptococcaceae bacterium
AAAAGTATGTGGTGACCCCTACGGGATTCGAACCCGTGTTACCGCCGTGAAAGGGCGGTGTCTTAAACCACTTGACCAAGGGGCCAATGAGCGAGAACATTTGATAGTATAGCTAAAGGAATTAAAATTGTCAACCCGGTTTATCGAAATTTTTTTGAAAAAAAATATAGCCAATAACTCAGCAAGTTAGAAACGACCGTAAGTTTCCTAAACATTTGTTCTTAATCTGATCGGGAATAAGATTTAGGCAAAAATTATTTTACCTCTTGAATTATAGGCAAAATCATAGGTCTCCTTCGAGTCTTCTCATAGAGATGCTTACCTAAAGTATCCCTGATTTGATTCTTGAGAATAGCCCATTCGATTATCCCGTTTTCCAAACATCGTTCGGTAGTTTCTTTTATCTTTAGTTTTGCTTCTTCCAACATAGTCTCAGACTCGCGCACATATACAAAGCCACGCGTAACTATATCCGGTCCGGCAACAATTTCCCCTGTTGAACGGCTTAAAGTGATAACTGAGATTAGAATACCATCCTGTGATAATTGTTTTCGATCTCGTAAAACAATATTTCCAACATCACCAACGCCTAAACCATCAACCAAGATCCTACCGGATGGTACCTTTCCGGCAAGGCATGCTCCATTTTTTGTGAATTCAATAACACTACCGTTTTCGGCAATAAAAATATTATCAGCCGGAATACCTAACTGTTCTGCCAACTGCCCATGTTTAATAAGCATGCGATATTCCCCATGGACAGGCAAGAAGTATTTAGGTTTGACCATATTTATCATCAATTTCAATTCTTCTTGACTAGCATGTCCTGATACGTGAACACCTGCAACCGATTCATAGATTACATTAGCTCCAAGCCTGAATAGCTGGTCTATGGTTTTTGCAACGGATTTTTCATTTCCAGGTATAGGATTTGCTGAAATAACTACTGTATCCCCAGGCTGTATTTCCAGTTTTCTATGATCATTCATTGCCATTCTTGTAAGTGCTGACATTGGCTCTCCTTGGCTACCGGTAGTAATAATACAAACCTGGCTATTCGGCAGCTTAACAATCTCATCAACATCTAAGAGTACTCCCTCAGGAATATTCAGGTAACCTAATTCCGCTGCGATCGTTGCATAATTCTGCATACTTCTTCCGACTATTGCTACCTTTCTGTTGTTTTTAAAAGCAGCATCGATTACTTGTTGTACTCTGTGAACGTTGGAGGCAAAGCTAGCGAGGATAATTCTTTCTTTGGCATTGCGGAAAACTTCGTCAAACATTTGGCCGACACTTCGCTCCGACATGGTAAAACCGGGCTTTTCGACATTAGTACTATCTGACATTAGACAAAGAACACCCTTTTGCCCCAGTTCCGCAAATTTATAGATATCCAAAATTTCTCCTGTTACCGGAGTATGGTCCAGTTTAAAATCCCCAGTATGAACTATAGCTCCTAAAGGAGTATGAATTGCTAAGCCAACAGCATCCGGAATACTATGGCTTACCCGAATAAACTCGATTTTAAACCTACCTAATTTAATACTTTGTCCAGGTTTAACAGTATTTCCTTTAAAATTATTAATATTGTTTTCTTTTAACCGTGCCTGAATCAAACCCATTGTTAAGGCTGTACCAAAAATCGGGGCATCAACATCTTTTAAAAGATAAGGGATAGTCCCTATATGATCTTCATGCCCATGGGTTAACAGGATACCCAATAATTGTTCCTTATTTTCCGTAACAAAGGAATAATCCGGAATAACGATATCTATACCGAGCAAGTCATCTTCGGGGAACGCTAAGCCGGCATCTATCATTATCATTTGGTTATCGTACCTGATTATAGTCATATTTTTGCCGACTTCACCCAAACCGCCTAACGGTATAATTTGTAGTTTATGCTCTTTTGGCAAAACAACACCTCCAAGATATTTATTAATATTTAAATTCCCACAATAATATTTTCATAAGTTAAAAAGCGCAGTACCAAAAGAAAACAATAAAAATACCAGAAGTATTAGATAATCTAAAAAAGACAAAAAAATTAATACCTCTTGCTTACCAGCATTATGCAATTACCCGCCGCACCTATACCATTGACTATATTATATTCAGGAACTATTTCTAATGCAAGTCTGTTGAGATTATCTGTCATTATTATTGCCCAATCTGCACAAAAAGTAAAACTTCGGCAAGCCGCCGAAGATAAGAATTAATTGGTAACCTATCTAGAAAACGGTTAGAGCAAATTTTTTCTACTGAGAAAAACTAAAACCTTTCAATAGACTCCTCAAAAAGTCCTGTTCTTTAGGAGTAGGCCCAACAAGAGGTGGACGATAGCCTCCTACATTTAAGCCAATTTCATTTAATAAAAATTTGATCGGTACTGGATTACTTGTTATGAAAATTCCCTTAAAGATAGGATACAGTTTGAGATGCCACTCAAGGGATCTATTAATATCACCCTTAAGATAGGCCTCAATCATTTGCTTAATTTGTTTCCCGACAATATGGGAAGCAACACTCACTATACCGGAGCATCCTAAAGCCAACATCGGTAAAGCTAAAGAGTCATCGCCAGAGTAAATAGTAAAGGAAGAAGGTAATGAACTTTTAAGTTCACTAACTTGATCCATCGATCCTGCAGCTTCTTTAAGGCATAATATATTGGGGATTCCAGCTAGTTTTACAACTGTCTCGGGCAAAAGATTGACACCCGTTCGCCCCGGTATGTTGTAAAGCATTACCGGTAGATCAGTTGATTCTGCAATTGCCCTAAAATGTTCGTATAACCCTTGCTGAGAAGGTTTATTATAGTAAGGAGCAACTACCATAATCCCATCAAGATTAAAGTCACCAATTTTTTGAGTCAGGTCGATAGTCTCTTTTGTAGAGTATGTACCGACTCCTGCAATAACTTTACATTTATCTCCAACTGCTTGCTTTACTTCTCTAAAAAGAGCAAGTTTTTCATCCTTTGTTAAGGTCGGAGATTCGCCGGTAGTACCCGCTACAACAATACTATCTGTCCCGTTGGTAGCTAAATACTGAGCTAGTTTAACTGCAGCGGAATAATTAACCTTCAGTTGATCGTCAAATGGTGTAACCATTGCCGTTAATACATTGCCGAACATTTATTTCTACCCCCAAATCTATTATTTCCCAAGTTGAAATTTCTGGTGTAGGGATTTTACAGCTGCTACCATGTGCTCTTTGGTAACTAGAACCCAAATAGTGGTATGAGAGTCAGCAGATTGTAATATTTCAACCCCACTTTCAGCCAAAGCCTCTACCATATTAGCCATTACGCCAGGAACATCTGCTATTCCTCCTCCGACTAAAGCTATCTTGGCGCAGTTTGGCAAAGCTTCCGGCTCAAAGCCCATGTTTTTTAAGATATTAAGTGCTTTATCAGCAAGCTCATCCCTAACCGTATACAGAACGTTTTCTGGCTGAACGCTTATAAAGTCGACGCTTATATCAGCTAAAGCCATACCCTTGAATATTTTTTTTGCTGCTTGGCTTTTGTTTTCTTCGTTTTGGATGTCTATTTTAATTTGTGTAAGATTTGGAGTATGGGCAATGCCGGTAATTATCCGATCCCCTATTATATCAGACCCTACACTCATATCTGGTTGCATACAAGTTACTAGTGTACCCGGGGCATCGGTAAAGGCACATTTCACTCTTAACGGAATATTTTTTTGCATTGCAATTTCAACCGCCCGAGGATGAATTATTTTAGCTCCCTGATGAGCAAGATGGCAAATATCATTATAAGAGACTACTTCTAATATTTTAGCATCTTCAACAATACGTGGATCAGCCGTCATAATACCTTCAACATCCGTATAGATATCGATAGCTTCCGCGTTTAAAGCCACACCTAAAGCTGCAGCAGTAGTATCGCTTCCACCTCTTCCTAAGGTGGTTATTTGGCCGTCTTCGGTAACTCCTTGAAATCCTGTAACAATAACCACTTTACCTTCTTCTAATTCCTTAATAATCTTCCCAGGTTCTACCCTAATAATTTTCGCGTCACCGAAACAATTGTTGGTAATTATACCCGCTTGAGCCCCAGTAAACAAAACTGCTTCCAAGCCAAGACTCTGTAAGGTACTAACTAATACTGCCCCTGATATTACCTCTCCGCAACTTATAAGAAGATCCATTTCCCTTTTGGGAAACTCAGAATAAATACTTGACACCATTTTTATAAAGGTGTCTGTAGCATAAGGATCGCCCGAACGTCCTATAGCCGAAACGACTACTACAGGTGAATAGCCATGACTGACTGTTTCAGAAATTTTGGCTGCTACTTGAGCTCTTCTTTCTGGATTAGCTAACGATGTCCCTCCAAATTTTTGTACTAAGATACGCAAAAATTATTCTCCTCTCTAACAAACTAGTTATATTATAACAGCTCCTAAAAAAATTGTATCGTATTCTTTAAATGTAATGAATAAAAATGTTGTGAATTTAAGACCACAACCATCAAATTCACTTAAGGAATAATAAACAGTCACGTTTTATGGTTTTTCTAATGAAACAATTTGTTAAGGAGTAATTTCTTTTTAGTAATTTATCTTAGATGTTTTTTAAGTTTCTACCAGGATCGGCTGTATTTGCCTACCTTCACAAGCTTTCAATACTGTTTCCGGAATCATTTCCATATGAGCTACCAAGGAGTTAGGCTTTTTTATGGGATCATCTTGCCTATAAGGCACCAGATAAATATGTTTAATACTGGAAAGAAGACCGAGATTTTTAGCATTTAAGCCTAAGCCGTCATTAGTAGATATAGCTATAACAAGTGGCTTTAAATTCCGAAGGTGCGCTTTAGCTGCCATTAAAACTGGAGTATCAGTTATCCCATTAGCCAATTTTGCCAAAGAATTTCCTGTACACGGAGCAATTATCAAGCAATCAAATAGATTATTGGGCCCGATCGGTTCAACCTCTGGAATAGTTCTTAACGGTTCCTTACCGGTAATAGTTCTCAACCTTGATTTCCAATATTCCGCTTTGCCAAATCTTGTATCCATCTGATCAACTGAATAGGAGATTATCGGGGTTATGTCTGCACCTTCATCAACAAGTTTTTGTATTACTTGCATTGCTTGATCAAGGGTACAATGTGAGCCGGTTAACGCAAAACCAATTTTTTTATCTTTAAATCTCACCTACCGCACCCCCTTCCGTCATTCTCCTACGACCAGGGGCAAGGTATTGTAAAATAAGTTGAGGATAGATTTTCGCTAATATTTTGCCGGCTGATTTCGGAGCAACAATTCCCGGAAGTCCAGGGGCAAGTTGGGCTCTGATTCCCAAAATTTGTGCATATTCAAAATCTGTCCCACCGGGAATAGAAGCTAAATCTATAATAACTGCTTCCCTAGACATATTATCTAGAATCGCCCGGTCAATTACAAGAGCGGGCACTGTATTAAATACAATTTCCGCTTTGGCAATTTCCTCTTTTAGTCTCGTAAAATCAACGGCATTAACACCCATCTCTAAAGCTCGAGCTAAATCAGCAGGTTTACGCGCTACTGCTGTTACCTTCGCACCCAAGCCTTTTAGCATGTTAATAAGTGTTAGCCCTGTTCTGCCAACACCCAATACAAAGCTTTGGCTGCTATGTATTGTTATATTGGTCGCTTCCATAGCCATTTGTATAGCACCCTCAGCCGAAGGGACCGAGTTTAAAATTGCGACCTCATCTCTGTTTGCCACCTCTATTAGAGTTACCTTCAACTGATCAGCAGCCAATTTTAGCAAAGGGCGAGCAAAACCAATAAAAACAGGAACACCGTGAGGAATACACTCGAGTACCTCTTTGTTTAAGAAAATGGGCTTTTCCGAATATTTAGCCTTTACTAATCCCCTTTCATCTGCTCCAAACATTGGAAATATTAATGCATCTACATTTTTGGCCATAATATCTTTAAAGGACGCAACATATTCAATACTATTACCAAGTGGTGATTTTTCAAGCCCTAGACCAAAAATCTCAGCCCCCATTTTTTGTAATTCGGGAATAAGATAGATTTCTCTATCATCACCGCCAATTACGGCAAGGCGTATCCCTTCAAGTACCGCACCCATATTTATGCCTCCTTGTTGGATAATGTCGGTAAACTACTTTCATTATATGAATAGGCATAAAATGCGGTGCTTAAGTGCTCCTAAGTTAATCCAGAAAATTCTCTAGGCCAATAATAAAATCTTTAAGTTTATATGCTTTACGGATAGCAAGCATTACACCGGGCATAAAGGTCTCTCTCGTATAAGTATCGTGCCTAATTGTCAGAGTTTGTCCATCGCCACCGTAAATTACTTCCTGGTGAGCTATCATTCCAGGTAAGCGTACAGAATGAATATGAATACCGTTAAAATTCCCTCCACGTGCACCTGGGATTTTCTCATATTCATTGGGGTGCCCTTGAGTTAATGGTTTTCTTATCTCAGATATCATTTCCGCAGTCTTAAGCGCAGTACCGGAAGGAGCATCTAATTTATTATCGTGATGATATTCGATTATATCTACATGACTAAAATATTTTGCCGCCTCACGTGCAAACTTCATCATAAGGATTGCTCCGAGAGCAAAGTTGGGCGCTATAAATACTCCAGTGCTATTTTCCTTAGCCAGATCTTCGAGTTCTGCTATTTCTTGATCATCTAATCCGGTCGCCCCTATTACAGGTACAGTTCCTGCTTCAATAGCTTCTTTGGCATTTGTAAATACTGATTGGGGATTGGTGAAATCTACCATTATATCAACTGCCAGTTTCTTAAGCAAATCCGAACTTAGCTGTCCTGTTATTTGTATCCCTAAAGGGGTCATTCCCAAAATTTCTCCTAGATCTGTTCCTTGATTTTTTATATCTGAAGCCCCAACCAACTTCATATCCTTTTGGTCCAATATTGTTTTAACTGTTTCTAAACCCATTTTTCCGCAGGCGCCTGCAACGAACACTCTAATCATTAATGATAACCCCTCCCGAGTAATATATGGAAAACCCCGTACATTAAGTTCGGGGTTAATGTTAATAATTATTTTATTATAATCGTTGAACACTGTCAAACGAACTCATTTTTTATATTATTCGTCAGATATATTCGGCATAATCTATGTCTACAATAATTACTTCACTGCCGATTTTTTTAATAGCTTTCCATGGTACTACAACATAAGCCCCTTCTCTATCGTTATTTCTTCCAAAAAGCCAATTATAACCCGACCTAGGGGTGATGATTAAAGCTTCAATTTTCCCATTAATATTAATTTTTATATCACTGTCACCAACTAACCCAAGTTTTGCACCGTCATGAAGGTTCACTATTTCTTTGCCAGCTATTTCACTTAGAAGCATTATTACCCTCTCCTTTTCCGTACTCTGTCCAGGAGTAGCTGACCATAGGGCTGCAGAATAGCTATAAACAGAGAAAATGCAGCCAATGGCTTAAAATAATACAGTGAGGGTGGATTCCATACTTCTTCGGGTATTCCTAAAAATGTAAATAATAATTCCAAAGATAAATATATACCGCCAGCAGTTCCCACTAACTGAGTTATGGCCTTAGATAATGTTCCCTGGATGCTTGGGGTTCGCCACATCATCTGTTGGCGCCTGGCTCTAACAGACAGTATCAACCCACTAACTAGCAGAACACTAACTAAAACCTTCATAGAATCCCCCCTGTCGGATATCTATGAAGGTAAAGTTCTTTCTATGCTATTTAGAACTGTTAGCTATCAAAAACTCTCTTATTTTAGTCCGGTTGAGCCAAAGCCTTTATCGCCTCTTAAGGTAACGTCCAAATTCTCTACTTCTTTAAAGGATGCTTTAAGCACATCCAGAAAAATAATCTGAGCTATTCTTTCCCCATCATGGATTATAACATCTTCATGACCTTGGTTAATTACTAGTACCATAATTTCGCCTCGATAATCAGAGTCTATAACCCCCACGCCATTACTTAGGGTCAAGCCCTTTTTAGAAGCTAAACCGCTACGCGCAAATACAAGGCCGACCAAATTATCCGGTATTTCCATTGCTATTCCCGTCGGGATTTTTGCTCTTTCCCCTGGTTTAATGATTAAATCACGTTCCAAACAGGCAAATAAATCCGCCCCGGCAGCGCCAGGGGTGGCATAAATCGGCATTCGTATTTCTTTCCTATTCTTTGCTGCCCTTGTATTACAGATTTTAACAATAAGCTGCTGTTCCATATCCATAATTTCCCGCTATCTTTCAGTGAAAACAAT
>JAAYSI010000107.1 GCA_012524045.1 Peptococcaceae bacterium
ATGTTTATTCCAAATAGATACTGGAAGAAGGTTTCTGGATTAAGTGTTATTTTTAGCATTTTTTTACTAGTATTAGCTCAGTTTACTGACTTCGGGGTTACGATCAAAGGTTCTACCCGTTGGTTGGTGATTGCTGGTGTCTCTGTGCAGCCTTCAGAAATAGCTAAGTTTTCTCTTATCCTTTTCTTTGCTTATATGTTAAGTCGTTATCCGGTTAAAGGTTTAAAAGATGCTGTTATTCCTGTTTTAGTTATGGGTGTCTTTGCCATACTAATATATAAGCAACCGGATCTTGGCACGACAGTTTTGATTCTTTTAGGTTGCAGTGCAATGCTGTTTATAACTGAGCTTTCAATCCTATACTTTATAGGCGCTGTTCCAATATGTGGTATAATCGGTTATAATTTGATTAAAGGAACGGTCTATCAATGGAATAGGATATTGGGTTGGCTTTATCCCTGGGAATATGCTTCTACCCATGGCTATCAACTAGTTAATGCTCAAATAGCTTTTGGTTCTGGAGGACTTTTAGGGATTGGCATAGGGCGAAGTTCGATGAACAGCCATTTACCTGAAAGTTATGCTGATACTATATTTGCCGTAATTGGTGAAGAATTTGGCTTTTTTGGCACTTCCTTAGTAGTATTGTTTTTTATACTACTGATTAGTAGAGGATACCTTGTCTCCAAACAATGCGGTGATCGTTTTGGTTACATGCTAGGATTTGGTATTACTACTTTTTTAGCATTCCAAATTATTCTAAACTTATGTGTTGTCACAGGTTTGCTACCGGTTACAGGTATTACCTTGCCATTGATTTCTTATGGTGGAACTTCATTGGTTATTACTTTGCTGCAAATTGGGATATTGCTTAATATATCACGTTATAGACAGAACAGTAGTTATTCCGAATAAGGATTATTTAGTTTATAAAGGATGAAAATAAATTGGCTGAAGGATTAGTTGTCTCTAAGGTACTAAAGGATAGTATCGCTGCCGAAATGGAAATAGAACCAGGGGATAGAATACTCCAGATAGATGGTTGGGAAATAAAGGATATCCTAGACTTGCAATATTTTACTTCTGACGAAGAATTCGACTTAATTATTCAGAAGGTAAATGGTGAAGTTTGGGAATTACAGATTTCTAAAGATCCCAATGAAGATTTGGGAATTGAAGTATGTTCGGTAAGTACTAAAGGTTTAAAGAAATGTACTAATAACTGTATATTTTGTTTTGTTCAGCAAATGCCCCCGGGTATGCGCGAGTCTCTCTATCAGAAAGACGATGACTATAGACTTTCTGTAACCCAGGGCAGCTATATTACTTTATCAAATCTTAGCGAGAAAGAATTTATTAGAATAATTGATTTTCATATCAATCCTCTATATATCTCTGTTCATGCTTGGAACCCGCAAGCTAGGATAAATTTGATGAAGAATAAGCGAGCCGGTAAGATACCCGAGCAGATCAAATTATTAGCGGATGCTGGATTGACAATTCATACCCAGATTGTTGTAGTACCTGGTTATAACGATGGCTCAGTCTTAGAGGAAACGGTGAACAAACTTGCGTCTTTTTATCCAGCAGTTCAGTCTATTGGCGTTGTTCCTGTAGGGTTAACAAAGTATAGAGAAAAACTTACTCCTCTCCGAACCGTTACATCCGAAGAAGCTCAGCATATATTAAATTTAGGTCTAAACTGGCAAAAAGAATTTCGTGCTAAAACAGGCAAAAATTTGGTATATTTTTCAGATGAATTTTATATAATTGCCGGATGGGATTTGCCTAAAGTGCAGGAATATGATGATTTTCCCCAAATAGAAAATGGGATTGGAATGGCTGCTAAGTTTAATGCTGAACTTCTATCTTGTCAGCCAAAGCTGCCCTTAGAGATTCCGCCAAGGACAATCCATATCATCACAGGGGTTTCAGCAGCAGCAATTTTCAAGTCGTGGGTAGAGAATCTAAGTTTTATTCAAGGTTTAAATATTACTATTCATGAAATAATTAATAATTTTTTCGGCTCGACTGTGACAGTTGCTGGATTATTGACGGCTCAGGATATTGCTGATCAAGTAGGTGACCTTAGAGGCGATTATTTTCTTATCCCGAAGGTTATGCTAAAAGCTGATGAACAAGTATTTCTTGATGGCTATAGTGTTTCGTGGTTGGAAAAAAAGATTAATGGTAAGGCTCTGGTAATAGATAATAACGGTAAAGCTTTTATTGAAGGTGTTTTAGGGATGAAGCTCGAGGTGAAGGAAAATGAGTAAACCCATAGTTGCAATAGTTGGACGACCGAACGTTGGTAAGTCTACTCTATTTAATAGAATCGCTGGGGGTATGGTAGCAATAGTAGAGAATACTCCTGGAATAACCAGAGATAGATTGTATTTTGATGTAGAATGGTTAGGAAACAAATTTACTATTGTTGATACCGGTGGAATAGAGTTTAAAGATCGGTCAACGCCTTTAATAACTAAAATGAAGCAGCAAGCGGAAATTGCCATTGAAGAGGCAGATGTTGTCCTATTTGTAGTTGACGGCAAGACGAAAGTAACCCCCGATGACGAACAGATCGCCCGTTATTTAAGAAATACAGAAAAACCTGTTATTCTAGTTGTAAATAAGGTTGAAAATTTTGAGCTTTTTCAAGCAGAATCATTTGAATACCTTACCCTTGGTTATGGTGAGCCCATACCAATTTCTGCTGTTCATGGAATGAATATTGGGGATTTGCTCGATGCGGTGGTAGCTGAATTTCCAGAAAATATTGCGGATGATTATGATCCTGACGTTATAAAAATTGCGGTAATCGGTAGACCAAATGTAGGTAAGTCTTCGCTTGTCAATATGCTTTTAGGTGAAGAAAGGGTAATTGTCAGCGATATTCCTGGTACTACTAGGGACGCAATCGATACTCCTTTTACTTATGAAAACAGAAATTATGTTTTGATAGATACGGCAGGTATAAGAAGAAAGAAAAAAATAGCTGAGGTTACGGAAAGCTACAGTGTGATACGCTCTTTCAGAGCAATAGATAGGGCTGATATAGTTCTGATGGTTATTGATGCCACTGAGGGAGCAACCGAACAAGATAAAAGAATTGTCGGCTATGCTCATGAAGCAGGTAAAGGGCTCATATTAATTATAAATAAGTGGGATTTAATAGTTAAAGACGATAAGACCTTAAATAAGTTTGAAAAGAAAATAAGGGAAGATTTAGCGTTTGTCGATTATGCCCCGACTCAATTTGTATCTGCTAAAACGGGCCAAAGGATAAACAAAATAATGGATTTGGTCGAATTTGTAGCAGAACAGGCTAGCAGACGTATTTTAACCAATGTTCTAAATAATTTATTGCGTGAATGGGTTCATTTGAATCCTCCGCCTTCAGACAAAGGGAGACGTTTGAAAATATATTACGCAACACAGCAAAGTGTTCAACCGCCAACCTTCATTTTCTTTGTAAATGATCCGGAGTTAGTCCATTTCTCCTATCACCGCTATTTAGAAAACCAAATTAGGCAAAATTTTGGGTTTGAAGGGTCACCAATTAGACTTATAATGCGGAAGCATACTGAAGAATAGCTTAGCTATTTTAGGTTAATAGAGTTGAGGAGAATGTTGAATGTTGGAATATATAGTATTTATAATTGCTTATCTTTTAGGGACAATCCCTTCAGCATTTTTGGCAGGAAAATTTCAAGGAATAGATATACGCCAACACGGAAGCGGCAATATCGGAGCAACTAATGCCTATCGCCTTTTAGGCAAAAAAATAGGTATAGCCGTCCTGGTAGTAGATGCGCTTAAAGGAGGATTAGCTGCTTATATCTGTTTTGTCGTTTTTGGGTCGTGGGGCGGAATAGCTGGCGGCCTTTTAGCAATGATCGGACACAGTTGGAACCCCTACTTCGGCTTCAAACCAAGCGGTAAAGGGGTAGCTACCGGTCTAGGTGTGATAACGGTACTTATGCCTAAAGTTATGCTTGTTGCAATCGCGGTCTTTGTGTTAATAGTATTTGCGACCAGATATGTTTCTTTAGGCTCAATGCTAGGTGCGCTAAGTGTACTCATCATGTCATTTGTTTTTCAGGAAGCACTAGCTTATAAAATATTTGCGTTAGTTGGCGTATCTATGGTTTTAGTAAGACACAGGACGAATATATGTCGAATTCTTAATGGTACCGAGCCCAAATTTGGACAAAAACACAAGGAGTGATCTGGGTGAAAAAGGTAGCTGTTTACGGTGCAGGAAGTTGGGGGACAGCTATTGCCCTACTTTTAGCAAGAGCCGGACATAAAGTATCTCTAATTGGCAGACACTCTGATGAAATAGATTTAATGAAGAGGAGGAAGGAAAACGTAACCTATCTTCCGGGAGTGTTCCTTCCTGACGAGGTTATGCCTACTATTGACTTGCAACAGGTCAAAGCGGACGCTGTTTTTTTAAGTGTACCCTCCCATGCAGTAAGAGAGAGTGCCTCTATTCTAAGAACTTATTTGAGCCCAGATTGTATTGTTGTAAATACAGCTAAGGGACTCGAAGAAAATACTTATCTGAGATTATCACAAGTTCTAGAGAAAGAATTACCTGAACACCAAATTGCAGTGTTATCAGGGCCGAGCCATGCAGAAGAGGTTGCTAGAGGCGTACATACTGCGGTTGTGGTAGCAGCTGAAAAAATAGAAATCGCTGAGGCAGTCCAAGATTTGATTATGTCTCCCACTTTTAGGGTCTATACCAGCCTAGATATTATAGGGGTAGAGCTTGGCGGAGCTCTAAAAAACATTATAGCTTTATGTACTGGTATTTTAGAGGGGATGAATCCGCGAGATAATACCAAGGCAGCTCTAATTACCCGCGGCTTGGCTGAAATCACTCGTTTGGGAGTAGCCCTTGGAGCTCAGGCTCATACTTTTTCCGGACTAGCTGGGATTGGAGATTTAATTGTTACATGTACCAGTCTTCATAGCCGTAATTTAAGAGCTGGACGCGCAATTGGTAGCGGTAAACCCCTTTCTGAAGTTTTAAGGGAAGTCGGTATGGTTGTTGAGGGTATAAGGGCAACAAAAGTCGCCTATGAGTTAAGTAGGCAGTTGAAAATTTCAATGCCCATCACGGAGCAAGCTTACAAGGTATTATTTGAAGACTTAAGCCCAAGGGAAGCCCTGGTTAACTTAATGATGAGAGACAAAAAACATGAAGTAGAGGATATATTTGTTTAGCTTTTTAGCTTTTTTTGGTAAATAAAAATTATTTTCTAAATGACACCTAGAGGTGTCATTTTTTTCATAAAAAGGTAGTACTATTTAGACATAAAAGAAGTTATTTTCAAATATAAATATACTGCTTGAAGTGCTAGTCCTGTCAATTCATTGGTAAAAACAAAGCAGTTAGGTAGATTTGAAGTCCTTGCTCAAGGACAGCACACTAAAAGGAGGGAAAAGTTCTATGCAGAATTATGACATTTTCAGCGATATTGCTGAACGGACAGGAGGGGATATTTATTTCGGTGTTGTTGGTCCCGTAAGGACTGGTAAATCTACATTTATTAAGCGTTTCATGGAACTTCTGGTCCTACCGAATATTTCCAACGTTTTTGAGAGAGAAAGGGCAAAGGATGAGCTACCTCAGAGTGGGGCAGGTAGAAGGATCACCACGACCGAGCCGAAATTTATTCCTTCTGAGGCAGTGGAGGTAGTTTTAAAGGACACAATTCATATGAATGTTAGGTTGGTGGATTGTGTAGGTTACTCAGTTAATGGGGCTTTGGGATATGAAAGTGAGGAAGAACAGCCAAGGATGGTGCATACACCTTGGAATGAAGAAGCCATTCCTTTCCAAGAGGCTGCCGAGATTGGAACCAGGAAAGTAATTGCTGATCACTCTACTGTAGGAATAGTTGTAACCACCGACGGCTCTTTTTCCGAGATAGCTAGAGAAAACTATATTGATTCTGAAATGAGAGTTATTTCTGAGTTAAAAGAGCTAAGTAAGCCCTTTATTGTTATTCTCAATACACTAAGACCGTATGCAGAAAGCACTTTGGAATTGTGTCGTTCTATGGCAGAATCTTATGAAGTTCCTGTTATTCCGGTAGATTGTCTTGAAATGAACCTGAGCGATATTTCTCAAATATTAGAGGAGCTACTTTATGAATTTCCGGTTGCAGAAGTTAATATTCAGCCTCCAAAATGGGTAGAGGAACTGGATCATTCTCACCCGGTCAGGGCAAGTTTGGATGAAGTAATTCAAAGGTGCGTTGATAATACGAAAAGGATTAGGGATATTGACAATGCACTCGAGATTTTAAGTGAATGGGAACATGCTAAAGATATCGTGTTAAGAGAGACTAATCTTGGTACAGGAACAGCGGAAATAGAGATAATGACCGAGGAAAATCTATTCACGGAAGTATTAGAAGAATTAACCGGTGTTGAAATTGAAGGTGATCACACTTTACTTAGAATGATTCTTGATTATAGTAAGGCTAAGAAGGAATGGGATAAACTTTCTGGTGCATTAGAGGAAGTTCGGAACAATGGTTATGGCGTTGTAACTCCACAATTAGATGAAATGTTCTTAGAAGAGCCGGAGTTGGTAAGGTCCGGTGGGCATTATGGTATAAAACTCAAAGCCAGTGCGCCTTCACTTCATATTTTACGTGCAGACGTAACGACCGAGATTACGCCATTAATTGGTACGGAAAAACAAGCAGAGGAATTAGTCAAGTATATACTTGACGAATTTGAGGCAGATCCTAAGAAGGTATGGGACTCAAATATATTTGGCAAGTCTCTTCATGATCTTGTTAGGGAAGGGATCCAAAACAAGCTTTATCAAATGCCGGATAACGTACAAATAAAGTTACAGGATACCCTTCAGCGAATTGTTAACGATGGTCATGGTGGCTTAATCTGTATAATAATATAGCAAGGCAATCACAAAGAAAAAATATAATAGAAAAAGAAGTCAGTGGATTGACTTTAAAAAGCTTATTTCAATCCCTGACTTCTCTTATATTTATTATATTAAATAATAATAGCTTTTGCTTGGGTTTGAAGACATGCTCACCTTAGGTATGTTCACTTATATTGGTATGGACTTCAAAAATCTCTGAAAAGCGTTTATAATTACATGTGTAATACTATATAACAGTACTAAAGGGGTACTGAAAGGTGAGTAAAAAGAAAAAAGATTTAATTCTAGTAAGTAAAAGCATTTTACCTGAGTCTATCGTAAAGACATACTTGGCTAAAGAGTTGTTGGCAAAATCGGAAGTACTTACTGTAAATGAAGCTTGTGAAAGAGTAAAAATCAGCAGGAGTGCTTATTATAAATACAAAGACGGCGTATTTCCTTTTTTTGAAGCCAGTGAAAGAAGAATTATAACTCTTTCTCTACTGTTGGCGCATCGGGCAGGTGTTTTATCCAATGTCTTAAATTTTATCGCTTCAGTCAAAGGTAATATTCTTACTATTAATCAGGGAATTCCACTGCAAGGAGTAGCCAATGTCACAATATCTGTAGAAACAGATAATATAGAAGGAAGCACTACGGCCTTCTTGTCTAAGATTAGCAATCTTGATGGAGTCAAAAAAATCGAATTAATTGCTAATAGTTAGTTTATCGCTTGATTTTCAAGAACTCATATGATAAATTATATAAGTGATTTAAACAATGGATCTAACGGGGCGTAGCTCAGTTTGGTAGAGCGCTACCTTGGGGTGGTAGAGGCCGCACGTTCAAGTCGTGTCGCTCCGACCATGAAAATTCAGGAGTTGCAAGGGTTTGCAGCTCCTTTATTTTCTGCCCAACATTTTTTTCAACTATTTTTCAACCATTGGTACCGTTACCAGTACGAGTATATCAATTCGCTCATTTTTTCTGCTGCCTGGCGGTACGGCCAGAGCATGGCCGTACCGCCAGGTAATAGTTTCTTCAGAATGGCCTAGCTGCTGGGCAACAATATGCACCGGAATACCGTTTTTAAGCCATAGGGTTGCACATGTATGCCGGAGCCTGTGAAATGTTAATTTTATCCCTAGTTTTTCTCTTAACTCTGTCCATAGCTTTGCAATTCGCATAGGTGTTAAACAGGACCAGTCGTCCAGGGTTGTAAATACATATCCATTCTCGTTATATTGCTTGTTTCTCACTTGATACAATCTTAAAAGTCTGAACAAAGCAACATCTTTTTTAGTTATGTCGATAGTGCAAAGTGATCTGGTAGATTTTCCGTAAGGAGACCAGTAAAAACTGCTCCCTTGCCGCTTCATAGTTCCAACGACTGTAACTGTTTTTCTTTTTAGATCTACACCTTGCCGACGCAAGCCACACAATTCACCACTTTTCATGCCAGTTGCAATAGCGATAGAAACCAAAACAAAATATCTAACATTACTTTTCTTTCGTAGTTTTGCTTTTAGCTCTCTAACTTCTTCTTCGTTCAATGTCTCAATATATTTTTTAGGTACTTTCACATTGGTTACATTTTTCTTTTTTACTTTATGCTTACAGGGGTTTCGTTGTAGCCCTGCTTGGTCTAAAGCTGTACTGAGGGTATTCAGAATAGATTTACGGTTTCAGGTTTCAGTCCCTTTCCGCCTTCGTTTTTAGGCTTTAATAAGTAAGTTTTGAAATTTATGATATCAGCATGTTTAATGCTTAAGAGTTTGATATTTCCGTTTTCAAAAAAGGAATGAAATGTGAGTGAACGTAAATTGAATATTTGTCATAAGTGGCTGGCAAAACTTCAATTTTTTGAAGTTCTAGCCAATCGGTCAAAAATTCTTTGACAGTCAGATAATTAGGTTCTACAAAAGTGTTTCCGCAAGCCGGTTCTCTATTTTTCTTAGAACTGTTTCAGCTTCAGTGTGAGTAGCCCTGCGCTTTAGTCCAAGATGTTTTCTGACGCTTATCCATTTTCGTTCTCTTTGGCCGAATTCGTTAATATCATGATAGATAATGTAATATAGAGGTTTCTTTTTTGTCCCTTTGTTAAATATAGTGGCCAATTTTTATCACTCCTGACTTAATGCAAACATTTGTTCGAAAAATAAATTATACCATTATATTGGGAATGATTAGAATTATTGGAAAGAAAAAAAGACCGATATGCGGTCCTTGGTTAAATGAGGATGGTATTTCTTGTTATATATTTTTTCTCGATCATTGTAATATACACCTCATTTAATGTCGTGAATACTAAAGGAATCAGGTTAAATTGACGTAATAATAAATGGAAGCTATTGACATGTGTAAGTAGGTAGAACAATAATTATGTCAGAGTCATTATTCGTTCGTTTACTATTTTTAAAGGTGTAATTAAATGAAAGTCTATGATAAGGATATTCGAAAAATGCTATTGGAAAAGTTTCTTACTATCAAAGATTTTGTCTCTGATCCTGCTACTAAACTTATTTATGAGATGGATATATGCATTGGTAGCGCTCGTGTTGATATAGCCGTCGTGAATGGAAAAATGTATGGTTTTGAAATCAAAAGTGAACGAGATACTTTAGAGAGACTTCCATCTCAGGTAGAAGCATATAATAAGATTTTTGACTTTATCATTCTTATAATTGCAGAGGACCATCTTTCTAAGATTGGTACAATGGTTCCAGATTTTTGGGGATTGTATTCGGTAAAAAAGAATAAAGAGAAAGCTTATCTTGTTAGAAAAAGACAAGCAAAGAAAAATCCAAACGTAGATGTCTTTTTTTTATCACAGCTATTATGGAAGGAAGAATTGTTGAATTTGCTTTACAACAATGGAATAACAAAAGGTGTCAAAAGTAAATCAAGATATCAACTTGGTATTATTGCTGTTGAAAACATAGAGAGGGAGTATATAGCAGATTATGTGAAGTCCACTCTTAAATCCCGAAAAGGTTGGAAAGCTGTTGAATTACAACAGTTATGTGATGGTTCGCATCTATTGTAACCCAATTTGTATTATTACCCGGCCCCTTTTTTCCAAGGGCCCTTTCTTTTATTTCTAAATCACCAAAGGAAAAGTTTTCTCCATAATAATATTCAGACTCTAGAATTTCAATGGCCATGTCTTGGCGGCTTCTTATCCATTCATCTGTGATCCGATTTTTTGCTCCTTTTAGTACCCAATAATGGTCAGGAGTTGTATATCGTATTTTGGGGAGAGGGCCGTACCGCATTTTTGAGAAATCTAATTCAGTATCTGTGAATTTTGTTACCCCATAGTCTGAGAATATAAGTTTACTCTTAATGTCATTATTAACTTCTCGCAGAACTTTTTGGAATAGTTTAAGTTCATACCGTTCGAAAAATTTTGATTCTCCTGAAGAAATAGAAGAAAGGTTTTCTGGGAAACAAGTCATCGCTAGGATTATTCTGTCAAAAATAGGGTTTGTGGCAAGGTGTTGGTTTATTAGAACTTCTAGTGCTGAATATAGGAGCTGAGCTTCTCTTTTGTTAGCAATCACAGAAAGGTCAGGCATTACGTCTAAATTGACTGGAACTTCTCTCTTCAATTTGCAACTTTTTCAAAAATATTAGAGTAATCAGGTCCATCTATTTCTTCCGGCACAGGCACTCTTAGTAACATTCTGTTTGTCATAGTGCTTAACTGGTTAGCTAACTCTGGAAAATCATCATAATAGACCACAGGATATAATTCTTTTCCAATGTAATGAGCCTTTTCTATTAAAGAAGTTAGATGCAGTTCACCGTCTTGATCAATAAAAGAAGTGTCGACATACACAGGAAGTTTATAACAAGCCCCTAAATCTTGTAATATCTTGACTGGTTCATGACGATCAACAAGCTCTAAAACGGGAATGATAAAGGATTTATGCTCTGGTTGTAGGTTTTGAAGTGCGACTTGTTCACCAGACTTCCACTTAAGAATTGGAACATAAATTGGGTTGCTCATAAATATCTCCACCTTTATAAAATAAGCTGCCTAATTTCTTAAGCAGCTTTAACACGGAGCCTCAATATGCAATTTTAACTTCCAGTTTCCAATTTTTTTAAAACTCCAAGCGTTTAAAAACATATCCAATACTCTTCAACACGGCAATAGATGCCGTGTTTTTCTTTATATTATCTGATAGTGGCCTCTAGAAACCGTTCAGTTACACCCAGGTATTCTGCCATTTCATAGCGTGTTCTGATACCTTCATTGTACGCTTGTATGAGCTTGTCCAACGGAGTAAGCTTCTGGTAAGCCCATGCTCTAGCTCTACGTTCAAGCTTACGGTTTATAGTTTTTTTCTTATCTAAGATGTTTCCGACAGTGGTGTAATAATGGCCTAATTCCTCAGCCAACACACAGGTTTTCTCTGCTGTGGTCTCTATGTTTTTATTTATAGCATTTACTTGGTCATAATATAGCCCTTTTAGATTACCTGCAAAGGCAAGTAGACGACTTCAATATGTTCTTTTTGAGCTTCATGGAGTAATGACTCAAGTATTTTTATATCCTCACGAGTTCACATTATATTTTATTTAGCCTTTTTGCTTCTTGTAGATCTATTTTGGCTTTATGCCCATGTTTCTCCAATAAATACAATAAATTACTACCGTTTAAAAGTGTTAACGGTTTATTTTTTGCAAATTCATAAGCATCTGGGCCGTAGTCTGAAGTTGTCACAAGTATACCTTTTGTAGCCCCTTCGTTGACCACTGTACCATAGAGGTCCCTTACAGCCGCAACTCCTACTGTATTTGTGTATCTTTTGGCTTGTATCACAATTTTGCCGCCACGAATTGGATCGGGGTCAAAAGCAATTGCATCAACGCCGCCATCACGACTTGCCTGTGTAACTTTGACCTCGCCACCATATGAAGCGAATTCTTTCTCGAACAGTTTTCTTATTAAGTGTTCGAAATCTTCCCAATCCATAGCTGCAAGGTTTGTAGTATAGTCCAATTCACTGGTTACATTATACGACTGAACAAAACGGCTATCGTTTTTATCGATTTGCAGTATAGGCTGTATCGGGGTGATACCGGAAAGTTTACTGCTTCCAACACCTTTAAGATTTTTAAAGCAAGCTTTTGGATCAATGTTTCTCAGATCTATGGCTTCAAATTCTTCTTTTTTAACCTGGATGCTAGCTATACATACAAGCTCATTTTTACCTGTAGCTTTATTTATATTATCTACCCATCCGTTTAAGGATATTGCGTCAATTACTCCTTCTGTATCCGCTTCAAAGAGCTCATGAAGTATTCTAAGCAATAAACGATATATTGTTGCATCATAAAGTTTTTCCATAAATGATGCTGAATAATATGTTTCTTGTATTTCATTCCTTGATTGTATATATTTTACTTCTTTGATTCTAGGGAGATCATCAGGTGTTGGTAACATATATTCGACAATAAGTATTTTGGTATCTGGTATATAGTCAGTTTCAAAATTTTTCTTTATGCACAGTGGCAACACAGAATTTTTCAAAACTAGCCTGCAATATTCAATTATTGATGGTACGTCTCCATTTCGATAACGAGCTAAGAAAGACTGAATGTTCTCATTAAATTCCCGTTGTTTTTCTAGAAATTCAGCTTTGCGTGCTTCCCAATCTTGAATCTTGGTTTCCCAGTCTTTTAGTGCTTCATTATATTGTTTTTCTTGTGCTTCATTTTTGTTATCAATTTCAAGTTTTTTTTCTTCCCATTTGCGCAAGTCTTTAGCATATTTTTCTTCACATTCTTGAATACGCTTTTTTGCCATTGGTTTAATAATCTTTGACAATAACGTTAAATCTGGTTTATATTTAGAAGAATTTTTATCAGGCATGGGAGGATAATCG
>JAAYSI010000108.1 GCA_012524045.1 Peptococcaceae bacterium
CGGGATAAATACCGCTACGGTAGTCAGGGTTGCCGCCATGACGGCCACAATTACCTCCGAACAACCCTTAACGGCTGCTTCAAAACGCGAATAACCCTGCTGGCGGAAACGATAGATATTTTCCAACACAACGACCGAGTCGTCCACCAAACGCCCGATTCCGAGCATCAAGCCTCCAAGGGTCATCAGATTTAATGTAATATTGGAGAAATACAGCAAGCAGAAAGTCGCAATAATCGAAATCGGAATAGAGGTAGCAATGATTAAAGTGGTTCTAATATTGCGCAAAAAGATATAAAGCACTATTATCGCGAGCAAAGCGCCCGTCAAACCGTTTTGCGCCACTTGCTTTAACGAATCTTTAATATATTCAGCACTGTCTTGAATAATATTTATTTCCACATGGGGTAATTCTTTTTTGATTTTTTCAACCTCGGCCAGCACAGCCTCGGAGACTCGGACCGTATTAGACCCGGACTGTTTTTGAATAGAAATAGCTATGCCCAAATCGCCGTTAACCTTCGATATGGTCGCTTGTTCAGCTTCAATTAACTCAACATCAGCCACATCCTGCAACTGCACTGAAGCACCGGTCGGCAAAGGAATTATAAGTTGTTTAATTTCTTCGACCGAATCAAACTCACCTTTAGTCTTAATGGCCAGCTCTTGGCTGCCTTTGCGGACTGTACCCCCGGGTAGATTCAGATTTTCGGCCGCTAGAATACCTTGAAGATAGCTTACGCTAATCCCATAACCGGCTAAAGCCTCACTTTTAGTACGGATTTCAATCACCTGTTCGGTTCCGCCACTTATGGATACGGAGGCTACCCCTTCGGTTCTTTCCAAACGAGGCTGGATTTTATCCTCGGCCAGAGCCTGCATCTCAGCAAGACTCATATCATCTGAGGATACAGCCAGCATCAGGATTGGCATGGCATTCATATCCATTTTAAAGACCATCGGATCTCCGGCATCCTCCGGCAGGAAAGCCTTGACCATATCGAGCTTTTCCCGCATATCGAGGGAGGCCTGATCCATGTCGACTCCAAAATTAAAGGTCACCAACACTATAGATGAGCCTTCCGACGAGACAGAATTTAGCGAATCCAAGTTAGGAACGGTAGCTAAGGCCTGCTCGACCGGCTTGGTAACCAAACTTTCAATTTCCTGAGGTCCTACCCCACTGTAACTCGTGCTAACCACCGCTATAGGCAGTTCAAATTCCGGCATCAAATCAAGAGGGATTTTGGTAAAAGATACAAAACCCAAAATGATTACGACAAAGACCAACATTAGAACGGTTACGGGGCGTCTTACCGATGTTTCAGCTAATTTCACTATTCAGCGCCCCCTCCTGCAGCCTCAGTAACCGGTTCTCCGTCCAAGGCCACGACCTTAATTTCGATACCGTCAGTTAGGAAGCCCTGTCCTTTGACCACAATAACTTCCTGTTCATTTAAGCCGCTTAAGATCTCGATCATACTGCTATTTTCCAAACCGGTCGTCACTTCTCTTTCCACGGCTTTATTGCCCTCGACAACAAAGACCACGTCCTTACCGTCATGGTGGACAACTGCGTCGGTAGGCACGGCCACAACATTTTCTTTAACCTGAGTACTCAAAACTAAATTGGCAAACATCCCGGGCTTAATTAGTTGCTCTTCGTTAGGGATTGTTGTCTTCACAGTGTATTTGCCCTGCTGGTTCGCCGCCAAACTTAATTCTTCGACAGTACCGTTAGTTTGAAGGGACGCTGAAGGTATGGTTATCTGGACTTCTTGACCCTGCTTAATATTGTTGATTTCCTTTTCGCTGACACTGACAGTGAGATGGACCTTGTTCATATCAACGATTGTAGCAGCCGGCATGGTATTCGCTGCCATTGAACCTACACTCACCGAAAGCGAAGTCACCAGCCCGGATATCGGAGCTTTGACATCCATATCGGCTAAGGTTTTCGTCACGTTATCGAAAGCAGCCTGAGCCTGAGCCAACTGCCCCTCTATGGTCTGACGAACCGCATCCGATGCGAGCATTTCAAACTGCTCGAGCTCTGTCTGGCTGATTGCACCGGCCTCATATAGTTTACGCATATTCTCTAAAGTCTTTAGATCGTTCTCGTACTTCTGCATACTCGACTCATAACCGGCTTGAGCCATCTTTAAAGCAGCCTCAGCCTGGTTATAAGAAGCCATTAAATCGCTTTTATCCAAACTGAATAAGACCTGGTCCTTTTGCACCCAGTCTCCGACTTTAACATACACGGCCTCAACCTTGCCGGGAGTCTTGACCATTACCGGTGCCTCTTTGTCCGCCTGGACCTTACCGCTTAAAGTGATATCCGTTGAGACATCCTGCTTGCTTACAGTCAAAGCCTCAACCGGCGTATAGGTCACCCTTTCCAATTCTGCAGCATATTTAGCCGCTGTCTCCTGCATTACCCCGATTACCCTTAAAGCGGCCATAAGTAATAAAGCGATAACCACTATCGCAATAATAATTTTTTTCTTTTTACCTTTCTTTTTAACTTTACCGTTATTCTCGGCACCATTATTCTCGGCATCATTATTCTCGATGCCATTTTTCTCGACCAAATCTTCCTGCTTATGTAATTGATCCATCTCTTCTCCCCCTGTACAAAATAGCTTATTAAGATATTCACATTAAATTATTATAAGAATCTAATCTTTAAAATATATTAAAGTCTTCAAAAAATTAGACCGACCGGTCAGTCGGCTAATTAAATTGTATCTCTCCTCTTCTTTCTAGTCAATAGATTTGAGAAAAATTAATTTTCTTAAAAACATATTGACACCTTAGGACACCTTCGTTATAATCATAATCGAACATATGTTCGGGTAGATGCTTTTCAGATATCCTGCCCGCAAAACTGAAAAGTAAATAAGCACCAACTAAAGCGGTGCTTTTTACCCGAACATAATCCCCTATTTTTAATCCAATGGACAAGCTCCTTTGATGAAGGATTTAAAGAAATTCCCTTTCATTCAAAAGAGCTTGAACACCCTAGGAAAGGAGGTGTGAAATAATGGCAGTAGTATCTACTCCGGTGGAATCTGTTCTCGTAGCCCAGTATCAGATAGGTTTAAGCCAGACCGGCTCCCCAGTCCTCCGGCAAAAGAGCTTTCCCGGCATAAAGACGGATGCTGCAGATCAGGACATCTACGATGTCGCTGCCGTGCTCTTTGATTTGCTGGACTATCCGCTGATAGCCGTACGCCGTGATGACCGTTTTGAACTGACTGACGAGTAACAGGAAGGTTCCCCATTTTTCCTAAGGGCTAAAAAATCCTAAGAGCTAAAAATAGTAAGAAAGGAGGGAAAATAATGGCTTTAACTACTAAGAAAACTCTCCGCATCACCTTCGAAACATCCGGCGGCAGCGCTTACAGCATCACTCTGCCGGAGCCTAAGGAAGATTTAACCGGCCAGCAGATTGAAGAAGCTATGGATCAAATCATTGCCAAAAACATCTTCCTAACCCCAGGCGGTGAGCTGGCTGCTAAACGTGATATTAAAATCATCGACACCACCACCAACGACCTTTATGACCCACCTTTAGCTTAAGAGCTGTAGCCATATCCCATTAATCGAGAGGGACACGGGGACTATCCCCGGTCCCCAAACTAACAATCTTAGAAAATTACTAAAAACGAAACAGTAGAATCGCTCTTGACCTTCGGCTAATTTTCTTGCATAGTTAAAGAGAAAGCAATTACCGGAAATTTACTACTTAATATCCTATATATATTATTTTATATTTATATTTATATTGGAGGGTATCAATGATGACAAATGAAGAATATTTGAATGCTATTCTAAGTGAAGTTAAAAGCTTAAGACAAAACTTTGAAAGCACGAGCCAGAGAATCGACTCTATCGACCAGAGACTTGGAACTTTTGAAAGTAAGGTCGATAATATAGACCAAAGACTTGAATCCGTTGAAAATAAGGTCAG